>JBCCET010000001.1:0-86294 GCA_039030095.1 Pseudomonadota bacterium
GCACCTTGGCGTGCCACCAAGTCTCGATTCTACGGCGCTCAGACAGTGATAGTTGCGTGTAAACGGCTCCCATGCGATATTCTCCTATTAGATAACCTATTGTTTTCTAATAGGAGTCGCGCTTCAAAGTAGCGCGCACCCACGTGCGTCGTAAAGGCGCATAATCATGATTATGTAAAATAAGTATTACTTAGATTACAATACGTTCGCGTTAGTCGGCTTGTGACAGCACCACATTGGGTGCAATGTCGTCTGGATCCACGACCAACTCGATCACGGCACCTGCGCTACTTGCCGCTGCGCGCGCAAATGCATCGGGAAAAGCGTCAGAGCTTTCGACCCGTTCGGCATGGAACCCGTAAGCACGTCCAAGTGCTACGAAATCTGGATTGGTGATATGTGTTCCACTCTTACGGCCTGCATAGTTGCGGGCCTGATGCAAACGTATCGTACCGTAGAGCTTGTTGTTAATAATCAGGAAAATTGGCCTGAGGTCAGCTTGAAGCGCTGCGCCGAGTTCTCCGACGGACATTTGGAAATCGCCATCACCGGCAAAACAGACAACTGTTCTGCCCGGATCCGCTGCTTTCGCTGCCAGTGCTGCCGGAACGCCGGCACCCATCGCTCCGGCTTGTGGACCCAATAGCCGCATGTCGCCGTGATATGCGATAAATCTGCCGGACCAGATTGCAAAATTGCCCGCGCCATTTGTGATCACTGCGTCTGAAGGCAAAACCTTCCTTAGGTGCGAGCAGACCAGGGCCATGTCGAGCGGCCCCTTAGCAGGCATTGGTTGCAACGCCTTGCGATGCGCGTCCTTCAATGGCTTTAAGTATTCCTTGTAGTTCGTTGTTATTTCTGCGTGTAATTTTGTGATCACGATTTCCGGATCGCCTTGAATTGCAACATCTGGCTGATAGATTTTGCCAATCTCGGCCGCAGAAACATGGGCGTGGACGATCTTTTGTTTGGGGTTCGGTACATCGAGGAGAGTCCAGCCATCCGTGACGGTTTCGCCAAACCTGATGTTGACCGCCAAGATCACGTCAGCCTTCTGGATGGCCTCGCGCACATGGGCGAACATGCCCACACCTGCGTCGCCGATAAAATTGTCAGACCTGTTGTCGAGCAGGTCTTGTGAGCGAAACGCAGGCGCAACTGGGATTTTTGTCTTTTCTGCAAAGTCTGCAAGCGCCAGGCGAGCAGCATCGGACCACCCTCCCCCGCCTGGGATCATCAACGGGCGTTCTGCCGCGTTCAAAAGCGTGGCCGCGCGTGTGATCGCATCGGGGTCCGGTGATGTGCGGAACCGTTCAATCGGTTTGCAGGGTTGGGCCGCGGTCTGATCCGTCAGCATATCTTCCGGCAACGCGATCACAATGGGTCCAGGACGCCCCGACACTGCGGTTTGGAAGGCGCGCGCCACCAGTTCAGGTATCCGGTCGGCATTGTCGATTTCGGTCACCCACTTGGCAATCGGCCCAAAAAACGCGCGATAGTCGACTTCTTGAAATGCCTCGCGATCGCGCATATCGCGTGCAATCTGGCCCACAAAAAGGATCATCGGCGTGCTGTCCTGCATCGCCGTGTGTACGCCAATGGACGCGTTGGTGGCCCCAGGTCCGCGGGTAACAAAGGCTATGCCGGGTTCACCTTTCAACTTGCCCCATGCCTCTGCCGCAAAGCTGGCGCCGCTTTCATGGCGGGTGGTGATAAACCGCAGTTGATTCTGCGCGTCATAAAACGCATCAAGAACCGCCAGATAGCTTTCACCGGGCACCCCAAAAGCGGTCGTGACACCCTGTTCCAGCAAACATTTCACCAATAATTCGCCGCCGGTCATCGTCATGTGAAAAACTTTCGAAAAGAGTGACAATGTTCACAGTATTGTCAGGCTCAAGGGCCTATCAAGCAGAGGTCTAAACGATCCATCTATTACTGGCCAGATCGTTTACATAAGCCCCCGGGCGGTGGAAAAGTTCTTCCCGGTTCACATCTTTACCACTGCCCGGGCGGCGCCTTAACAGGGCGCCGTTTGGAGTTTTAAGGGGTATCAGAGCGGTCTGAGGCACTGGATTAGGCGCCGAAGAAGCCTCGGGCCGCTTACAGCGCTTTGCGAAAAAGCTGGCTTATCCAGCTTTTCGCAAAGCGTATAAAACCAAACGACTTATCTGGAATATTTGCGTGCGCTCACCGCTAGTGCAGCGCAGCCAATGGCGCTTCATCTGCCATCAACACGGGCCGGCGACCTGTTAGCCAAGCACGTCCTGCATCCACATCCCTCCCTTTTGCCAGCGCATGGGCATAAGCCAGTTCCAATAAGTCGCGCTGCGCCCGTGATCCGCCCAAAGGTGCGTGATTATCCATCACGGGCTGCAGTGCTGCGGTGACCTGATCCCAGGCGCCTGCGGCAAAAGCGACCCAGGCTCGCGCAACCGGGGCCAAAAGTGCGCTGGCATAGCCGTTGGGTGCCTCCAGGTATGGCGCCAGCCGTGCACCCTGCCCCGCCATGGCATGCGCCAGAGTTGCGTGGAGGTCTACAAAGCTTTGCCCCGCGTTAGGAAAGGTTTTGGCGGCGTAGTTAGACATGGCGTGCCACCGCGTGGGTGTAACCGCGTGACCCGCCAATTCAGCGCGAAACAAAATCGCGACGGTGTCAGTGACGATGTTTATCGGCAGACCTTGCGACCCACTTGGCGCAATCGCGTCATCCACCAAGGACCAAAGGCGGTCCATATCCCCGGTTGCAAGCGCCCACAGCCCTACGTGCCATGCGATATGGCCGTGCAGGACAGAACGCTGGTCTAGACCCGGCAGCCAATTTGACAGATAATCGAGCCCGGCCTGCGTTTCGCCTAGTTCATACTGCTCGTGCGCTTTGAAATGGGCACCGTTGGCATTGCGCGGGTTGCGCGAGAGTGACTGCTCCATCAAATCGAGCGCCGCTTCCGGTTGCCCGGTTTCGCATAATGACAGCGAATGCATGGACATCATCCACCAATCATCGCCGTAGTGCGGGCGCAGGCGGCTTGTGTAGTCCAACATCGCGTCTTCGCGGCCAGCACATCCGGAAAACCCGATAAGACCAAAGACGTTTGTGTTCATCTGCGCAACCAATGCGTCGCGGGGATAGTCCCTAACATGGGTATCTACCGCTTTTCGAGCACCAACCGGATTGCCGGATAACAGCAGATGCAGTGCGCCCACGTGGGCAGTTTCGCGCGTGCCTGGTGCAAGGTCTGAAGCTACGCTAATCGCGGCCTTCGCGCCGGCCATATCACCGGCGTACATCCGGGCGCGGGCAAGTCCGGCATGGGCCAAAGCAAAGCCCTGGTCAGCGTCTACGGCGTTCTCAAAAGCAGCAACCCCGCCCCACGTACCCTCCAAAATGTGATCGACGCCTTTGACATACGCATCCCGCGCTTTGTCGGATGTGGTGGATAAAGTGTTGTCGTAACGGTCTTTCATGGCGCGGTCTCCCTGGCTGGGATCACCGTGCCATGCCAAATACTGCCGCGCAAAGAAAAACCCCGGGCGACGTGCCCGGGGTTTCAAGTTTTTGAAGAAAGAAGGTGGCTTAGCCGCCCATGGTTTTCGCAACTTCTGCTGCGAAATCTTCTTCTTTTTTCTCAATGCCTTCACCGACTTCAAGGCGCACAAAACCGGCGATTTCCGCGCCTGCGTCTTTGGCCGCCTGGCCGACTGTCACGTCCGGGTTCATCACGAACGACTGGTTGAGCAATGTGACCTCTGAATAGAACTTTTTCATGCGGCCTTTGATCATGTTCTCGATGATGTTTTCCGGCTTGCCGGATTCGCGGGCCTGCTCGGTCAGAACGTTCATTTCACGCTCTACAACAGCCTGGTCGAGATCTGCCTCAGACAGGGACTGTGGGTTGGTAGCAGCCACATGCATGCAAACCTGCTTGGCGAAACCTTCGTCGCCACCGTTCATGGCAACCAGAACGCCGATCTTGCCCATGCCGTCGGTAGCGGCGTTATGGACGTAAGAGGCGACAACGTCACCTTCGACCTTGGCCATGCGGCGCACGGACATGTTTTCACCGATGGTAGCAATCGCGTCTGTGACCACATCGGTGACCGATTTGCCACCCATGTCAGCGGTCAACAAAGCGTCCACATCTGCCACGCCGATAGCCGCATCTACGATGCCCGACACCATTTTCTGGAAGTCGGCGTTTTTAGCGACGAAGTCGGTTTCCGCATTAACCTCAACAGCCACGCCGGCGCCGCCATCGACTTTTACGCCCACAAGGCCCTCTGCCGCGGTGCGACCGGATTTCTTGGCGGCAGTGGCCAGACCCTTGGTGCGCAGCCAGTCCATGGCTGCTTCCATGTCGCCGTCAGTTTCTGTCAGCGCTTTTTTGGCATCCATCATGCCAGCGCCGGATTTTTCACGCAGTTCTTTCACCTGTGCTGCAGTGATCGCCATCTTGTTTCTCCTGCTTCAAAAGGGGTCAGACGCGGGCGGGAAAATCCCGGCCCGCGTTTCAAATTCTAGGTTCAGCCGGTTTAGGCTTTGGCGTCTTCGGCGGGGGCCTCTTCGGCCACAGCCTCTTCCATCGGAGTTTCTTCCAGCGCGCCAACGTCCACACCAACGGCACCCAGCTGCGCTGACATGCCGTCGAGCGCGGACCGAGCAATCAGGTCGCAGTAGAGCGAGATTGCGCGCGACGCGTCGTCATTGCCGGGGATCGGGTAATCTACTCCGTCTGGCGACGAGTTGGTGTCGAGCACAGCAATCACCGGGATACCCAGCTTGTTGGCTTCGGCCACGGCCAGATCTTCCTTGTTGGTGTCGATCACGAAAATCAGATCCGGCAGGCCGCCCATTTCGCGGATGCCGCCTAGCGACGCTTGCAGTTTTGTCTGCTCACGTTCCATGCCCAGACGCTCTTTCTTGGTCAGGCCTTCAGCGCCTTCAGCAAGTTGTTCGTCAATGGTTTTCAGCCGGTTGATGGAGTTTGATACTGTCTGCCAGTTGGTCAGTGTGCCACCCAACCAGCGGTGGTTCATGTAGTATTGGGCAGAACGCTCAGCGGCCTCTGCCACGGCTTTAGCAGCCTGACGCTTGGTGCCGACAAAGAGGATACGGCCACCGCGCGCAACTGTTTCGCGCACAGCGTGCAGTGCCTGATCCAACAGTGGAACTGTTTGTGTGAGGTCCATGATATGGATGCCGTTACGCTGGCCGTAAATATACGGACCCATACGGGGGTTCCAACGGTGGGTCTGGTGGCCAAAGTGTACGCCCGCTTCCAACAGCTGACGCAAAGAGAACTCAGGAAGAGCCATCTCGATTTCCTTTCCGGTTTATGCCTCAGCGGGGGAAGGACCTGCGGCCCAACCGGTGGAGTGAGGGGGATGTCTGTCCCACACCCGCAATCCCCGCCTGTGGATTGATGCGCGGCGTATAGGTGGGATCAAAGGGCTTGGCAAGAGGCGCTTTAGATCGGACAGGCAATCGTGCTGCAAACGATCAGATAGATCAAAACAGTGCCGGTTACCGTCAACGCCATCATCGCACAAACGATAAAGAGCGCTAGCACTGTGTTCAGCGCGGCAGAGAATTTGTATTTCCCTGTTTCGTATTTGACTTCGGCCAGCGGTTTGTCGCCAACGCCATTACTGGATTTTTCGGGGGTGCCTCCTACCGGGTTAAGGTCGGACATGGGATGGTCCTCTTTTTTTGCGTCTGGCAGCATCCCAGCATTGTGCAGGTAAAAGAGTCCCATCGGCCTTCCAGCGCACACGTGAAAGTTACTTTTCGGCCGAAAACGGCAGAGTTTTAAGGGAAAATAACCCTGGGTTGCGTCGTTTTGCGCGTTCAATTCGGTTTTCTCGAATTGTTACAAAGGCGGAAGACCATTGCCACTCACACAGACGAGCAAAATGTTCGAAATGTGCTGGCTCGACCGTTCCACGGAATTGCCAAACGTCGAATCGGTTTGATTGGCAGCTACGCTTGCCACAGTCGCGCCGTCCGCCTAGAGCGTGTTGCATGGCTTCTCTATTTACGCCCCCCTCACCCATCCTCGTCGCTGGTTCTGTCCTTTGGGACATCGTTGGTCGATCTGACCGCCACATGAAACAAGGCCACGACGTGCCCGGACGGATCATTCGCATCCCGGGCGGCGTCGGGATGAACATCGCCATGGCACTGCGCCAACATGATGTGCCGGTCCGGCTTTTGAGCGCGCTTGGCGATGACGGCGCAGGGCGTGAGTTGTTGCAAGAGGCCACTTTACGCGGAATGGATGCGAGCCTTTTGCATATCTCACCCGATCATCCGACAGATCAGTATATGGCTGTTGAAGGTGCCAACGGGTTGATTGCGGCGATTGCCGATTGTCACTCGCTGGAACGGATGAGCGATGAGGTTCTGGCCCCTCTGCGCGACGGTCGCGTAAGCTCTGCTGCTGCCCCCTACGAAGGCATATTGGTCTGCGAAGGAAACCTGCCAGCGGAGGCTTTGGCTGCGTTGGCGCATGATGCGGCGCTGGTGGCCGCGGATGTCCGCCTTGCGCCCGCCTCCCCCGGCAAGGCGGATCGATTGCGCCCGTTCATGGGGCATAATCGGGCAACGTTTTATGTGAATTTGATTGAGGCGCGCATTCTTCTGGATACCAAGGTGCCCACAGCGCCGGAGGCGGCATCGCAGCTTGTGGCCGGTGGGTTGCATCGCGCGGTGGTGACTGATGGAGCAAACATGGCCGCGATAGCGATGGCAGACGAAGTTTTGACGGGCTTGCCACCTGCGGTGGATGTGCGCCGCGTTACAGGCGCAGGCGATGTCTTTATGGCCAGCCATATCGCCGCCGAGCTGCGCGGAGACATGGGCCAAATCGCTCTTGATTTTGCGCTGGCCGCAACAGCTGATTATATCTCAACGGAGGCGCCGCTGTGATCCCGATGACCCTCACCGAAGAGGTTTCAACCGCTCTTGCAGAAAACCGCCCCGTGGTCGCGCTGGAAAGCACGATCATCACCCACGGCATGCCCTACCCCGCCAACCTGGAAACCGCCCAAGCGGTCGAGGCCGAAGTTCGCGCCGCAGGCGCGGTTCCGGCCACGCTTGCCGTGATTGACGGCGACATGCGGATAGGGCTGGACCCCGCTACGTTGGAAAACCTGGCTCAAGCGCAGGATGTCATGAAGTTGAGCCGGGCGGATCTGGCCTGGGCGCTGGCCACAGGGGCTACCGGCGCCACAACCGTTGCGGCGACCATGATTTGCGCGGATCGGGCTGGGATTGCCACCTTTGCAACCGGCGGGATTGGCGGCGTTCATCGCGGCGCAGAGCTTAGCTTTGACGTGTCCGCTGATTTGCAAGAACTGGCGCAAACGCCGGTCACAGTGGTTTGCGCCGGGGCTAAAGCAATCCTCGATCTTCCCAAGACACTGGAAGTGTTGGAAACACTGGGTGTACCGGTCATCGGTTGGCAAACGGATACACTACCCGCCTTCTGGTCCCGCGACAGCGGTTTGCCCGTGCCATTGCGCGTAGACAATGCAGCAGAAATAGCGCGTGGCTTCTTTGCGCGAAAAGCACTGAACCTGCCAGGTGGTCAGTTGGTCGTTAACCCGATCCCGCACAGCGACGAAATTCCCCGTGCTGAGATCACGCCGATCATTGAGGCAGCACTCGCTGCGGCTGAGGGAATTGCCGCGAAAGAAGTGACGCCGTTTTTGCTGGGTCAGATTGTGAACATGACCGACGGACAGTCACTTTCGTCCAACATCGCGCTGGTAAAAAACAACGCCCGGCTTGCGGCTGAGATAGCGACGCAGAAGGCGGCGTTAGCCCAGTCCCGGGCTTAGAGGTATTCCATCACAAGATAGATCACGCCGACAACCAGTGCGACCGGGATCAGGCCCTTTACGGTTCCCCAAAGAAGCCTCCCTATCGCCGGCAGCAGTTCAGATCGCACGTTGCTGCCCGCCTCTTGCAAATGATCTTGCATGGACACGTTCTGGTTCTCGTCACAAACAGTATACGCGAAATAGGTGAGTGCGGCGAAAGCGATGGCTTCAAACCCCCAAAGGGCCAAAAGGCCCCCGCCCGTAATCGTCAATTTTGGTCCGCCAGCAACGAAATCCTCGACCTCCCCAAAGCCAATTCTCATCCGATAAGCAAGATCGGTTATTTCAAAGAAAACCGCGCCTGGCCCGGCTGAGAAAATGGCCACGGCAGCATCGATGCCCCAATGCCACGAAAAGAAGGCAAACCAGATGGCTGCCATGTTCAGCACATAGGCCACTATGAAGGTCGCCACGCGATACCCTTTGGACCCACGGATTAAACCGTAAAGTAAGATATGGCCGAATATCACAATGATAAAACCCAGAAATGCGCCGACAATCAGAAGCGGGATAGCGGTGGCCAGTATGCTGTATCCGGCGCTCAAGACAGCCCCCATGATCAAAACCATCGGGGTTACCAAGTAGTTGTTATTCATATTCTAAAGATCTTCTTATTGGCGCATCATGCGCGGAACTTAACCCGCATCTGGATGCTGTAAAGGCAAAACAAAAGGCGCATATGTCTGCGCTTTTTGGAGTTAGTCAATCACAAGTGGATCGAGCAATTCCGGCCCGGACGCCCGGTTGGAATTGACCGATGCTGCAACGCGGTGCTTGGCGAAGTAAGTTGGGTCTGCGGCTTGCATCAGCCCTGACGCACCTTTGCCCTCTTCCCCCAGCCAGAGGCCAAAATCCTTGGGCGCGAGTGTCACCGGTTCCCGGTGGTGAATGGCGCTCAAACCCTCGCCTGCCTGGGTCGTGACAATGGCACAACTGACAGACCGGGCGCCGTCCGGACCGTTCCAAACCTGCCAAACCCCGGCAAAAGCCATCAGCCCTGCATCGCTGGGATAGATCCACCAGGGCTCTTTGACTTTGCCTTCCCGATACCATTCGTAAAATCCGCTGGCTGGTATGATGCAACGGCGCTGGCGGGCGGCGTCCCGGAAGGCCGGTTTTTCGGCAATGGTTTCAGAGCGCGCGTTGATCAAAAGCGGGCCGTCGGTCATGGATTTGTACCATCGCGGCAAAAATCCCCAGCGCATCGGCACCAGATGCCGTTCACCTTCGTAAAGTGCGCACACAGCAATGTCTGTGGTCGGGCAGATATTATAGCGTGGCCCATCAAAAGAGGCGCGCACATGGACCGCGTCAAACCAACTGGCAACCGCGTCATCGGGCAAGGTCAGGGCAAAACGTCCGCACATGGTTGCAAGCTTGCATCGCTAAAGCGCGCAGGTGCAAGGGTTCTGACCTTTTCCAAAGGGTTATGTGTGCAATTCGGTCAAAATTTTGCCGAAGTCCAAGGCTAGAAATTTGCCAAATTACTTTGGAGAAGAGCAGATGAATGGCCTGCTAAAAGCAGCGATTTTGGGCTTGGCTGTCTGTGGCGTCGGACCTGCGTACGCTCAGAACACGTCAGAGACGGAAGCCGCTGAAACGGCACAGACCCTGCCGGCGCTGAGCACCCGCTTTGAAGAATGGTCTACCCAGGCGTTCACTTTTGAAGGTTCGGTAACCAACATGCGCCGCTCCAGCCCCGAGTTTAATCTACGTATGGGCAAGGTCAGCTATTCCACCATTTTTGATGCCGGTCGGGCGAAACGGACAGCCGTGCTTGATTGTCTGGACCTGTCTGATGCCTGTGACATCCGGGGCGAAGCCTTTCTGGTCTTTGAGGGCGGCAAGATGGTGGTGAACATCACCGATATTACCTGGCTGTCTATTCCGGAGATCGACTTTGACGAGAAAGCGGCCCGCCTGCATCGCTGCGTAAAAAATGCGCAGCGCAAGGAACGGTCGTTTGCTGCTGTGGTGGAATTGCGTCTGAATGTGCTGGATCTGGAACGCTCCCAAGCCTGGGACGCAGAGGTCTACGCCCCGCGCGAAGGTGGCCGGGGACCTGACATGGTTCTTAAAGCGCTCAACGATTGTTTCCGAACGCGGTTTCGTCTGCCTGTGGGGGCTTACCGGGTGAAAGTCTTCACCCAGAGCGCGGAAACCTTCCTGTGGACCTGGGAAGAATAGTCTGACAAGAGAGAGTTTGCCGTCGCGTCAGCCTGTTGCGGCTTGGTGCGCGGCCAAAATAGACCCTTATTGAGGGGGAGTGGGATGAAGAAAATTGCAATAGTTGCGGCCATTTCCGGCCTGCTAGGGACTGGAGTTGCTGCCCCGGCAGCAGCGGAGGTGCAAAACCGACGGGCTGATTGTGCGGCCTGGGAATTTGTGCCTGGATCAGAGGGTTTGAAAACACCGTCAACGGCACTTTTGTTTTGTGGGACCGGGGAAAACACCTGGCTGGCGTTGCGCATCGACTGTCAATTGGACCCTGTGCGCATGGTCGTTCACTACACCCCGGGATTTGAGTTCACGCCCCCTGCCCCGAAGAAGCCCAAATCCGCGCCCAAGCTGAACGCGGCCCAGGCCGCAGAACGCGAAGCCCGCGCCGTTTTGGATGCCATTCCCTATGAAGACAGCGGCATCAAGATTATCGACCCGGAAAACCTGGGTGCCGGGCGTGAGATGGTGTTCCTGGACTTCCAATCATTTGGCTATACCGGGATCGCGGAATTGAAAGACGGCGCGTGGATATTTGTGGAAGAACAGCCGCTGGCCCCCATTTTTTCACGGCTGATCACAGGCAACTATGCAGATTTCAAACTGTTGAACGCGGGCATTACTGAACGCTTCCCCTTGCGCGGGTCGGGCAAGGCCCTGCGCCCCGTGGTCGAAGAATGCCGCATTGCCAAGCGTGACGCCGAGCTCGCCGGGAACTGATCCGGCAGACATTTACGAAACGCTGTAAGTCAAAAGGGGCGGCTGCGCCGCACGCCTATTAGTCGCTTCGCTCCGGTTTGGGGACTGCCTAATGGGTTTCGTTTCATCCCAGATGACTTTTTTGATCGAAACCGCGCGCACTGGCTCCCACTATGAAGGTCCATTGGCAAGGGATTGAGTGAGCGCCCAGATGTCGTCACCCAATTCAACCGGATCCGCCATTTTGGCAATGCTGCCGGGAAGCCGGGTGCCGTCTTCTTTGCCTACTTCGGCTTTCAGGGCGTCAATGCGGTCGTGGAAGGCCGCGCCTGCAAATCCGGTTGGATCCAAAAGCAGGTAGGTTTGGCCCAGATTGTGGGGGTTGCCTTGTGGTGCTTTCAGAGGCTCCGATTGAAAGCTCGCCACGGTATCGGTCAGCGCGCTTGCCAAAACTTCTACCATCAGGCCCAAGCCCCAGCCTTTGTAGCCGCCGGTGGATACCAGCGCGCCCTTCAAGGCAGCGGCGGCGTCGGTGGTGGGTTGCCCGTTGGCGTCCACAGCCCAGCCCAGTGGGATCGGTTGCCCAGCTGCGTTGGCCATGGTGATCTTACCTAGGGCTATGGCAGATGTGGATTGGTCAAAGCCGAAGGCCACACCGTCCCGCCCTGGAACGTGAAAGGCCATCGGGTTGGTGCCTAAGATGCGGTTTTTGCCGCCCGGTGCAGCCACTACGGCTGTGGCGTTGGTAAAGCCCATGCCGATAAAACCTGCGCTGGCGATCTGATGGGTGAAGTACCCAAGAGACGTGCAAGTGTGAGCGTGGCGGATGGCCAGAGTGGCCACGCCGCAATCGCGCGCGGCGTCACAGGCCTGCCCCAGCCCCTTTGCAAACGCGGGTTGCGCGAACCCGAACTGGGCATCCACGTTCACAAGACCCGGACGAGGCTTGGTCACGATGGGATCCACGTTCCCTTTCACGCGACCCGACACCAATTGCTGGCAGTAGCTTTCCAAGTAATAGAGCCCGCATATGCGGTTACCCTGCGCCTCTGCCACCCGTATGGCGTTGGCCACATGGGCTGCGATCCAGTCATCTGCACCGTGGGCTGACAAAGCAGCGCGTGCGGTCTTTTCTATTTCATCGAGCGATACGTTTGGCATCAATGGCTCCAACGGTTGAGAATTGCGTCCACGTTCAGCGGATCTGTTTGTGAGGCGGGTTGTATCCGCCCCGGTGTGCGGCTGAGCCGCGGAGCGGGGGTCGGCTGTGTAACGCCGCTGTCCGTGGCGAAGGTTTCGCGCGCCAGATTATGGGCGTCGCCGTAGGCTTCTGCGATTGTCAAAACCGGCGCCACACAGGCATCGGTACCGGACAATTCATCCGCCCAAGTATCTCGCGATTTTTGCTGAAAAATCTCGGCTAAGGTCTTGCGCGTGTCGGCCCAGGTTGTGCGGTTGAGCTGGGTGGCCGCCAGCCCTGGATCTGCGCCTATGCGGGCCAAAAGTTCTGCATAAAACTTGGCCTCAATGGCGCCAACGGCCAGAAAGCCGCCGCAGGCGCATTCGTAAACACCGTAAAATGGGGCCGCCCCATCAAGTATGTTGTCCTGGCGCACATCTGACCAGATGCCGGCCTGCGCCATAGAGTAGATCATCGACATCAAATGGGCCGTTCCATCGGTAATGGCGGCGTCCACAACCTGACCTTTGCCGGACCGGGAAGTCTCCAGCAGTGCGCAGACCACCCCAAAGGCCAGATACATGCCGCCGCCGCCAAAGTCACCGAGCAGGTTAAGCGGCATCACTGGCGTGTCTGACGGTCCGATGGCATGCAATGCGCCAGAAAGCGCGATGTAGTTGATATCGTGCCCCGCAGCATGAGCCAGGGGGCCGGTCTGCCCCCAACCAGTCATCCGCCCGTAGACCAGCTTCGGGTTGGCTGCCTGCATTTCACTGGGGCCCAGCCCTAGGCGTTCCATAACGCCCGGACGCAAGCCTTCGATCAGCGCGTCAGCCTGGGTGATCAGGGCCTTTGCTGTCACAAGATCATCGGTTGATTTCAGGTCCAGTTCCACAAAGCCCCGCGAACGGTTCAAGATGTCGTACCGCAGGCCCATCAGGTGCATCAGACCCGGGCGTTGAATTCGGACAACTTCGGCACCCATGTCTGCAAGGCACATGGCTGAAAACGGCGTTGGCCCGAGGCCCGCGATTTCCACCACCTTGATCCCGTTCAAAGGTCCGTCTGACATAGTATCCCCCCTGCCCCTTGCGTAGCGGGCTTCTCAGTTTCCTTCCAGCAGGAAAATTGCCGATTGCACGCGGTTATAACGACAGCAGATGACAACACTAAACGCCCGTGATACGCATGCGCCCAGAAGTCCGGCGTCAAAAGACCGGGCGAGCAGGCTTACACAGGCAAATGGAGCAAATCAGATGACAGACCTATCCCGGCGCGGGCTTATGCTCGGCGCGTCCGCTGCTGTTTTGGCGGGCTGTGACAATTCGGTAGGTAGTAAAGGTGGGCGCCGTATTGATGCGCGGGTGTCCGAGGCGACAACCGTCATGTACCGCGAGGCGCCTTTCACGCGAGAGTTATCCAGCAAGGCAGCAGGTGTCTTGATGATGCCGTTGGTGACCAAAGCCGGACTGATCTTTGGCGGAGCCTACGGCGAAGGGGCCCTGAAGATCGGTGGGGCGGTTGTGGACTATTACAGCGTTGCTGCGGCCAGTTGGGGCTTGCAGGCAGGCGCACAGCAGTATTCCAGCGCGCTGTTTTTTATGGATCCGGAACATCTGACAAAATTCCGGGGACAATCCGGTTGGACGCTTGGCGCGGATTTCGAATACACAATTCTGAAGGACGCAGGCAACGCTGGCATTGATACCAACGATTTTCGTGAGAAGGTCTATGCCATCATCTTTGGTCAGGCAGGGATTTTGCTGGGTGTTTCCCTTGAGGGATCGAAATACACACGCATTTTGCGATAAAATGGCCGCTGCGCAACCGGACCGATCCAACCAATGCAAAGGGGCCTAAGAAATCTTCGGCCATTTCGCGATGTGTTAGTGGCGTTAAGTTTAGTTAACCGCTGTGGCCGACAAAGCTGTGTCGATGTCACCTGCGATCTTTTCTTGTCCGGCGCGGGTGGCACCGACAATGATTGTGCCCAGGATCACAATTCCTGCAGTCATCACAACCCAATCGACTGTAACCGCACCACTTTCGTCGCGGCGCAAACGCTGCAACAAGCTGCGGGTTTTGGCGGCATTTAAAGCGCTCTGATACATAACTCAGCTCCTGATACACTGGCCGACAACTGCTCGACCCTTCAAACTAGGTTAATTTGCTTGGCTTTTATGGGCAAAGAGGGGCGCAACTATGACATTCCTGTGATTGCGCCATTCAGGGTTGAGGCAGTTGTATCACACCATCATCAGGCCGCCGTTTACATGCAGGGTTTGGCCAGTCACGTAACCCGCTTCTTCTGACGCGAGATACGTCACGGCAGAGGCGATATCCGCGCCACTGCCCATCCGGCCCGTAGGAATAGACCCGATGGTCTTTTCTTTCACGGCATCAGGCAGATCAGCTGTCATAGCCGTTTCGATCAGGCCGGGTGCTACACAGTTTGCAGTTATGCCTCGGGTGGCAATCTCTTGTGCGTAGGATTTGGTCATCCCGATCATGCCAGCCTTGGAAGCGGCATAGTTCACCTGCCCTGCATTGCCCGTCACGCCAACAACGGAGGTAATGTTAATGATACGGCCCCATTTCTTTTTCATCATCGGGCGCATGACAGCCTTCATCAGGCGCATGGTGGACGTCAGGTTGATGTCGATCACTGTCTGCCATTCGTCATCTGACATCCGCATGAAGAGATTGTCGCGCGTCACGCCCGCGTTGTTGACTAGAATGTCAAGCCCGCCCATTGCTTCGGTCGCTTGTGCGGGCAGTGCCGTGACAGCTTCCGCATCACTTAAGTTGGCTGGTGTCACATGGACACGTTCGCCTAGTGCGGCGGCCAATTCTTCCAGCGGACCGGTGCGGGTGCCTGAGATCGCGACAGTTGCTCCTTGAGCATGAAGGGCGGTGGCGATTGCCCCGCCGATACCGCCTGATGCACCGGTTACAAGCGCGAATTTCCCCGTAAGATCAAACATGTCTCAACCTTCCTTTATCTGCGCGGCGGCAGCGCCTGCGCCGTCTGCATCGTTTACGGCGGTACAATTGATCGCCCGGTCAATACGGCGGATCATGCCGGACAGGGCTTTGCCCGCGCCTATCTCATAAATCTCTGTCACTCCGGCACCAGACATCCAGGCCACGCTTTCGCGCCAGCGAACGGACCCTGTGACCTGATCTACCAGCGATTTGCGAATAGCCTCCGGATCAGAAACCGGTGCAGCTGTCACATTGGCAACAACTGGGACTATCGGCGCAACAATTTCAACCTTGGACAAGGCGTCCGCCATCACATCTGCGGCTGGTTGCATCAATGCGCAATGAAACGGCGCAGATACTGGCAAAAGCACCGCACGTTTGGCACCAGCGGCTTTGGCCAGATCCACCGCCCGCTCTACGGCGGCCTTGTGACCTGACACCACAACTTGGGCCGGATCGTTGTCGTTTGCCGCCTGGCAAACCTCGCCCTGGGCGGCCTCTTCGGCTACGGCAGAGGCAGCAGCGAAGTCCAGCCCCAGAAGCGCGGCCATTGCGCCCTCGCCCACAGGTACAGCGGCCTGCATTGCTTCGCCGCGGGTGCGCAAAAGACGCGCTGTATCTGCCAGCGAAAGGGCGCCTGCGGCACAGAGTGCGGAGTATTCGCCCAGTGAATGCCCGGCTACAAAATCTGCGGCCTCTATCGTGGCACCTTCTTCCGCCAATGCTGCCATAGCCGCCAGGGAAGTCGCCATAAGTGCTGGCTGCGCATTTTGGGTCAGCGTCAGTTCCGCGATTTCGCCGTCCCATATCAGACCAGACAAATCCTGGCTGAGTGCGTCATCCACCTCTTGAAAGACGGCTTTGGCGGGGGCGTAAGCCTCTGCCAGTGTCTTACCCATACCGATGGTCTGGGCTCCCTGCCCCGGAAATACAAATGCGCGCATGTCTGCCCCTCGTTTGCTGCGGCCCCCGTCTAGCCGGGATAGAGCCGCAGTTGCAAGGGCCAGCCCCGTTGACTTTTTTCACAACCCATGGTCGAGTGAGCGCGATTTTATGAAGACTATTTCTATGGGAGATCCGCCATGTGGCGCATGTTGATTGTATTGCTGTTGTTGAGCCCGCAGGCCTTTGCTGCTGGAGATCCACCAAAAATTGTTGCGCTCGCGGCCGGGCTCGACATTCGCGAAAGCCCACCCAATGGCGGCGCGTGGAGCTATCCCGGACCGGTCAAGGCGGTCACGAAGAAAGACCAGCGTTATGTGATCCTGCGCAAGGTTATGATCCAGCAGGGTTTTCGAAGCACTGAATGGACCCAGGTTGCACCGGTTGACGCAAACAACGCGGTGATACCAAACCAGTCAGGTTGGGTTTTGATCCAGGCCACACGGTCGTTGACGGCGAAACCTGTGATCACGGACTTGGATGTTGATTTGGACAACACTCGGGCCGAGGCATTACAGCGCGAAATTGAGGCCATTATCAAAAAACCTGCGGCGGGGGGCTGATCTGATGCCTGATCCAGCAATTCTGAATGCGATATGGAATTCTTTTGTGGCCTTTGTGGTCCCCTTCATAGCGTTCGGGGCCGGCGTGTTTATCTCTGACGTCATTGGTTTGAACGCCAAGGAAAGCCGCCGCAACGTGTATTTGATGGCACTGCCGGTGGGTCTGTTGACCGTGGGCGTTCTTTTGCAGGGCACCACCGTGCACGTGCCAGACCAAAACGGATTCATGACCGTGCGCTATGGCCATTTGCAGGGCGTTGGACTGTATCTCGTCTTTTGCGGGACGATCATGTTTTACGGCACTCTTGTGCCGCAGCTCTTTCGATCTTTCCGGGCAAAGATTGAGGCTCAGGCCAATGAGGGCGCAAACACCTAACCAAATCCTGGGCCGTTGTTGATTGTTCGGCCTAATAGGTACGCTGTGTTCGGCGCAGAGGTCTTTGTCTCCGCCCTACATTAGGCTAGGCTGAAGCTCCAAGCCAGCCGACAACGGGTCGTCGCCATGCCAAAAGACAAAGCCACCGAACCTGTGGCCGTTCCGCCAACCTCCCCCGGTCTAAGAAACACGGACCGTCACTACGGCGCGGTTGCGAAAGGGTTCCATTGGTTAACAGCCCTGCTGATCTTCACAGCGTTTGGCCTGGGAATGTTCGGCGACAACGCCCCGAAGCAGACAGAGGCGGAAATCGCCAGGGTCGCGACGGTGTTTTCGATCCACAAGACGGTGGGCATCACCGCATTTATCGTGGCGGTCCTGCGGATCTTGTGGGCGTTTACAAACGCTAAACCGGGTCTGATGCACCCCGAACGCCGGTTGGAAAACCTGGCTGCGCAAGTCGTTCACTGGATGCTGTACGGCAGTTTGGTGCTGGTGCCGCTGTCAGGCTGGATCCACCACGCGGCCACAGAAGGGTTTGCGCCAATTCTCTGGCCGCTTGGTCAAGGCTTGCCGTTGGTGCCAAAGTCCGTAGCCGTGGCCGAATTTTTCGGCGCCTGGCACTTTGTTTTCACCAAGGTCCTGTTTTTGTCGCTGTTCCTGCACATCGCAGGCGCCCTGAAGCATCATGTGATCGATCGGGACGCCACGCTACGGCGCATGTGGGCCGGCACACCGGTGGTGGAAGGTCTTTTGGGCCACCACGGCCGCGCGCCTGTTGTGGCTGCAATGGTTGTCTGGGCAGCTGTAATTGGCTTGGGCAGTTGGCTGGGCCTTCAAACCCACGAACACGAGGCGACCGTGGAATTGGCGGACGTTCAATCCGACTGGTCTGTGCAAGAAGGCACATTGGAAATTGTTGTGCAGCAATTCGGCGCTGCTGTCCGGGGTAATTTTTCAGAATGGACAGCTGATATCAGCTATGATCCCGAAACTGGTGAGGGCGCTGTTGAGGTTAAAATCGCCGTGGGATCCTTAACGCTCGGCTCTGTCACTGAGCAGGCGCTTGGGGCGGACTATCTGGCGATTGAGACCTTCCCGTTTGCCACCTTCGAGGCTGATATCACGCGGGTTGACGGTGCCGCACATAAGGCCGTTGGCACACTGAGCCTGCACGGGCGTGAGATGCCAATGTCGCTGGACTTCGACTTGGCTGTGGAAGGTGACATGGCGCAGATGACCGGGAAAACGACGGTCAATAGGATTGATTTCAATGTGGGTGCAACAGCGCAACCGACGGAGGGCAATCTAGGCTTTAATGTAGACGTGGAAGTTGATTTGACAGCGAACCGGGGCGATGCGGAGTAACGGACTGAGTGCGGCGTACCGCCAAACGCCCGAAAGCACATCTACCTAATGCACATCTAAAAGCCGCGCAAAGTTCTTGCATAGGTGGATGCTGGGCTTTCATGCCCTTCAACTAAAAGGGGCGGCCCTGCAAGGCCGCCCCTTTCTAAGACCTATTCGCTTAGATTAGCCAGCTTTCTGGGCTTCCAGCGAGATAATCACTTTCACTTCGTCACCAACGGCAGGAGCAAAAGCCCCGACGCCGAAGTCCGACCGTTTGATCGTGGTTGTGGCATCAAAGCCCAACCAGGGTTTGCCAGCCATTGGGTGTGTGTCTGCTTTGTTTAATGTCGCATCCAACGCCACCGACTTTGTGATCCCGTTCATCGACAGATCGCCGGTGATGACAGCTGTGTTGTCGCCGGTCACTTCGATGCCTGTGGAAGTGAAAGTCACCAGGTCACCGTCTTTTGCGCCGAAGAAGTCGCCAGACATAAAGTGGCCGTCGCGCTGTTCCCAGCCTGTGAACATCGACATCACTGGCATCGAGACACTGACCGAGCTGGCAGCCGGGTTGTCTGCATCAAACATGATCTCTCCGTTAAAGCCGGAGAACATGCCATAGGTGGTGGAAAAGCCAATGTGGTTGTAGCTGAAGACAACCTGGCTGTGGCTGGCATCCAGCGTGTATTTCTCTGCATCGGCAAAAGCGCCTGTTGCTGCGATCAGGGCTGCTGCGGTTGTCAGGGCGAAGGTTTTCATGACGGAGGCTCCTTAGATAGGATGAAAGATGGGTCTAATGTCTACTTTTCCGGTCGTTGGGCAAGGTCGGGTTAATCAACTCTTTGTTCCACTGGGGCGAACACTTCAGGTCGCCCTTGCATTCATATCGCTTTGGATTATAAGCCGCCCATCCTCCGCAAATCACTTGATCGGCGGCCTCTCGTACCCAGGGAGCGGAGGTTTTTCCCTGGCAGTGAAGCCTGCTTAACATATGGAGAGAACGATGGCGCTTTATGAGCACACGTTCATTGCGCGGCAGGACCTGTCGACCGCGCAGGCTGAAGGGTTGGTAGAGCACTTCAGCGAGGTTCTGACGGAAAACGGCGGCAAGGTCGTCGATACCGAATACTGGGGGCTGAAAACGATGGCCTTCAAAATCAACAAAAATCGCAAAGGCCACTACGCCTTCATGAAAACCGACAGCCCGGCAGCTGCGGTGCATGAAATGGAACGCCTTATGCGTTTGCATGAAGACGTGATGCGCGTGCTGACCATCAAAGTTGATGAGCACGAAGAAGGCCCCACGGCCGTTATTCAAGCCAAAGCAAGCCGCGACGAAAAACGTCGTGAGCGCGCGTAAGGAGGACTTAGACCATGGCTGCAAGACCATTTTTCCGCCGTCGCAAGTCCTGCCCATTCTCGGGTGAGAATGCGCCTAAGATCGACTACAAAGACGTGAAACTGCTGCAACGCTATATTTCTGAGCGGGGCAAGATTGTGCCAAGCCGGATCACTGCAGTGTCCGCCAAAAAGCAGCGTGAGCTGGCCCGTGCGATCAAACGCGCGCGCTTCCTGGCCCTGCTGCCCTACGCCGTAAAGTAAGGAGACAGACCTATGGATGTGATCCTTTTAGAACGCGTGGCGAAACTGGGCCAAATGGGTGACGTTGTCGCCGTTAAGCCCGGCTATGCCCGCAACTTCCTGTTCCCACAGGGCAAAGCGCTGCGCGCATCGAAGTCCAACATTGCCGACTTTGATACCCGCAAAGCACAGCTGGAAGCGCAGAACCTTGAAACCAAAGCCGAAGCGGAAGCTGTGGCCGAAAAGCTCGACGGACAAAAGTTCGTTGTGATCCGGTCTGCATCTGACGCAGGTGCATTGTACGGCTCCGTATCCACACGCGATGCAGCTGAAGTGGCAACCGAAGCTGGTTTCACCGTTGACCGCAAACAGTGCCGTCTGGACCGCCCGATCAAGGAACTGGGCCTGCACGACATGCTTGTGGTGCTCCACCCCGAAGTGGAAGCAACCATCACGCTGAACGTGGCCCGGTCCGTTGAAGAAGCGGAACTGCAATCCAGCGGTAAATCCATCCAGGAACTAGCAGCCGAAGAAGAGGCTGAAGCCGAGTTCGAAATCGCTGAGTTGTTTGACGACATCGGCGGTGCAGCGCTCGACGACCTGGAAGATGCCGTGCCGGGCACCGAAGACGAAAGTGGCCAAGGCGAACAGCCTGACGTCGACGACGCACCAAAAGCTTAAGCCTGGCTAAGCAAAAAACCCATTAAGCCCGCCAAATTGGCGGGCTTTTTTTCAGTTCTTTATACAAAATGCAGCCTGTCCGATGTCATAACAGTTTTGAAAGCTGGTAACGACGGACGGAAAATTTTATCCGAACATCCAGACTATCAGCTGGCAAATCTTGCACTATTGGGGATTTGCATAGTGCGGTTTTTAGTTGAGCAGCTTGGACTAATCCGCACAAATTTGCAATTGTGGCCTAGCATTTGTGGCCTAATTGCAATATTATTCTCAGTTAGGCGTTGGGTATTGGCTGAGCTGCAGTACATTAGGTCCTGTTTCGCTACCGATGTATTGTAAGATTTGATTAGAGGACCAAAATGATAATGAGACTTGGGATTATTGTTGGCCACACAGCCGCCAGTGGCGGTGCCAAGGGATTGGGTATCGACCAAGAATACTTCTACAATAAGAAAATGGCAGAAGACATGCGTGCTTATGCCCTTAGCAAATACAGCTCCGGAGCCAACAAAATGGAAGTCAAAATCTTCTTTCGCGATGATGGGGGCGTGCCAGGGGCGTACGGCCGTGCCGATGCCTGGAAGGCGAATTATACCGCCGAACTTCATTACAATTCTGTGGGTAATTCCTCGGTTCGTGGCACGGAGACACTCAGTTCAGGTTCATCAAAAAGCCTGGTGTTTGCGAAAAACGTCCAGGATGCACATTGTTCGATCCTAGGCAGGTCCGGAAATTCGCGCGGAATAAAAATCCGCAACCGGCAAAACAAAGATAGGGGATGGTTTAGCCTGGTGGCTGGAAATGCACCTGCAATTATAACGGAGCCTGCGTTTGGAAGCAGCGTCGCGGACGCGAATTTGTTGAAATCAAAGCAATTTGAACTTGGCCGCGCCATCGTCGATAGCATGCATAAGTTGTCGGCCTAAGGAACATTGATATGAGCGATACTAACATCCAAAGTTGGAAGATCTACGTTATCCCAGCAGTAATAGCGGTGATCGGTGTTCTTTGCATTGGCGGCTTACTGGCCCTGATTGGGAACGGCATCGAATTCCTGATTACCAATGATTATTCCGGGTTGGCCTGGATGACGTTAGCGGGTAGTGGATTTATCACGATCGTCGGCATCATGCTGGTGGGCGCGTTCATTTATCGTGCGATGAATTTGCATGACAGCAAGCAGGCGCTTGGCATGCCGCAGGGATCCGTCCGTTCTTTGCTGATGTTCCTGGTGTTCACGTTGCTTGGCGTTTTTGTATTTTTCTCCGTCGACAGCATTACCGAAAAACGTGTCAGTTCAGAGGTCACGCTCGTTAAGAGCGAAGCGGATGGTTGGCTGAAGAAGTATGGCAAAGACGTTGATATCGTCTCCTGGGTGCCGGGCAAGGATATTATACGGAATGAAGGCGATGAAGAGGTCCGCACTCCCACTGTCGTGGTCAAGTTTGTGCGGTTCCGGCCCGCCAGCGATAGCGTAACCGACCTGATCGATCAAATTGCAATTGCAGTTTTCAGCATGGCCAGTTCGATCATTGGCTACTACTTCGGGACCCGATCTCAAGTACCGCCGTTCGAAAGGAAAGATAACGCTGGTGGAGGTTCCCCGGCCAAGCCTGCGCCGCAAGGTGAAGCGGACTCCCCCGATTGGTCCCTCGATGAGGGAGAGATCAAGTTGACACTAAGCGACGGAGCCTATGTTGGCGAAATTGGATTTGCCAGCAACGAACTGGACGAAGGTCATGAGTTCGCCGGGGCCATCGTTCCGCCAGAGGACGAGCGTAAGAAGTTTGAAGCCTTCAAAGTTGCAGTTGCCCGAAACGACAAATTGCTGTCCGTCCAGATTATTGGGCCAGAGGAGCCGAAGCTCGATGGGGCGGAACTTAGCATCTATCCAGTAGATCATGACGATGTGGCAATTGCTGTGACAATCGTTTGAATGCTTCCAGCGACCCAACCTTGGGTTGCCGGATGTTCGCAAAACGTGTTGAATTTGTCGGTGTTCTCCAAGTCAGTACGCGGCGCTGCTTTCTACAGGAACCACGCAACTACACGTGGGCAGGTAGTGAGATTTTGCGTTCGCTACTCATTTGGGCCGAAATTCACGCAATTTTGTCCTATACATTTTTTTGTGTCCGCTATGTTCTGAATAGAAGTAAAGGTATCCGTGTTGGCCTTTGGCACATCACATCGCAACAGGAGAATTCTGATGAAACCATTTGCACTAGTAACAGCGACGCTGGTCGGGCTTTCACTGGCGGGCGGCGTTTATGCGGCCGGCGGTGGCGGTACAAAAGCCAGCACCAAGTCCTGCAAGAAAAAGGGCAAGGTTTACGACAAAAAGAAAAAGAAGTGCGTTGATGCCAATCGAGCTGGCAACGATTCAATTTACGAAGCAGCGATGGGCCTCGCTTATGGCGGCAAGTACCAAGACGCGATCGATATCCTTAAGGTCGCGGGCAACCAAGATGACCCGCGCATCCTGAACTACCTGGGCTTTTCGCACCGCAAGCTTGGCAAAACCCAAGAAGCGATGGTGTTCTATACCCGCGCGCTGGAACTGGACCCGAACTACCACCTGGCCCGCAGTTACATGGCGCAAGGCCTGGTAGCTGACGGCGACTATGTGGGCGCGCGCCAGCAACTGGCCGAACTGAAGGACCGTGGCGCAGAAGGCAGTTGGCCTTACGTGATGCTGGAAAACGCGATCGTCACGGGCACGACTTACTAACACCACCAAAGGGCGGCGCGACAGGCGCCGCCTTTTTATGGTCCTCATCAAGGCCTCTGGGAGCATCATGAAGCATCTGATGGAAGACAGCATCAACGTGCTTGGCGGTGCTCTAACCCCCTGCTCCACCACCCCATTGACCGGTTTTTTCCGAGACGGTTGCTGCAACACCGGGGCGACTGACGCCGGTCAGCACACGGTTTGTGCCATCATGACGGATGAGTTTCTGGCGCTGTCAAAGTATCTGGGCAATGATCTGTCTACGCCGCGCCCGGAATACGGCTTCCCCGGCCTGAAAGCGGGCGATCGTTGGTGTTTGTGCGCTGCGCGTTGGGGGCAAGCCTATGACGAAGGCGCCGCACCGCATGTGGTCCTGGCTGCAACCCATGTTAATACCCTGGATGTGGTGCCTATCGAAGCGCTCAAAGCACTCGCCGTGGACATCAATTGATCCCAGAAAAAACCTAAATCTGGACCTAGTCGGCAAAATCTCTGGCCCTAGCACAAAGTCTCAAAAATCGTGTTAGTCTTGCAGCCGAGACGGGGAATAAGCCCGCCTATTCCTTCTGCATGAGAGGTCACGCCAATGGACGCGCTTACCAATGATATTCAGGAAATCGTCGAAAACGACCGTGCCCATGTTTGGCACCACCTGATCCAGCATAAACCTTTTGAAACCGCTGATCCGCGCATCATTGTCGAAGGCAAAGGCATGCGGGTTTGGGACCAAAAGGGTAAAGAACACATTGACGCCGTTTCCGGCGGCGTCTGGACCGTTAACGTGGGCTACGGCCGTGAACGCATCGCTGACGCCGTGCGCGACCAGCTGGTAAAGATGAACTACTTCGCCCAAACCGCAGGCTCGATCCCCGGTGCAATCTTTTCCAAGATGCTGACGGACCGGATGCCGGGCCTGACAAGGGTTTACTACGCAAACTCCGGGTCCGAGGCGAATGAGAAGGCTTTCAAGATGGTGCGCCAGATCGCGCACAAACATCACGGCGGCAAAAAACACAAAATCCTCTACCGCGAACGCGACTACCACGGCACCACAATCGCCACCTTGTCCGCTGGCGGCCAGCCCGAGCGCAATGCCCAATACGGGCCATTCACGCCGGGTTTCGTGCCCGTGCCGCACTGCCTAGAATACCGTAATCAGTTTGACGTCTCTTCGGAGGAATACGGCGCAGCCTGCGTGAAAGCGACCGAAGAGGTCATCCTGCGCGAAGGTCCGGAAACCATCGGCGCCATGTGTCTGGAGCCGATCACTGCAGGCGGCGGCGTTATCGTACCACCGCCGGGTTACTGGGAAGGCATCCAGGAGCTGTGCCGCAAGTACGACATCCTGCTGCACATCGACGAGGTCGTCTGCGGCGTGGGCCGTACCGGCACCTGGTTCGGCTACCAGCACTACGGGATCGAACCTGACTTCGTGACAATGGCCAAAGGCGTCGCGTCAGGCTATGCGGCGATTTCGTGCTGTGTGACGACTGAAAAGGTCTTCGACATGTTCAAGGACAACGCCGACGACCCGATGAACTACTTCCGCGACGTGTCCACCTTCGGCGGCTGCGCAGCAGGCCCGGCAGCGGCCATCGAGAACATGAAGATCATCGAAGAGGAAGATCTGCTCGGCAACACGTTGGCCATGGGTGAGTACTGCCTCGGCAAACTGGGTGAGTTGCAGGACAAGCACCAGGTTGTAGGCGAAGTTCGCGGCAAGGGCCTGTTCCTGGGCGCAGAACTTGTATCTGACCGCGCAACCCGCGAACCAATGGCCGAGAAAAAGGTCCAGGCGGTGGTGGCTGACTGTATGGCCCAGGGCATCATCATCGGCGCCACCAACCGGTCGCTGCCCGGGCTGAACAACACGCTGTGCCTGTCCCCTGCCCTGATTGCCACGAAATCCGACATCGACGAGATCGTGGACGGCATGGACAAAGCACTCGCGAAGGTTTTCGCCGCCGCGTGACGCCAACTGCCAGACTTGGTAATGAAACCCCGGGGACCTTCCCCGGGGTTTTTTGGTGGTTTTGATCAGCATGGCATCTGGATGGGAAATTCTGCGCGGGGCATTAGCTCCGGCCTGGCAAAATCCCGGTGCTGCCCTGCGCGCGGTGCTGTTTGGGCTTTTTGTCTATGCGTTCTTCGGTTTCACCTCAGCGGTTTTCGAAACAGCAGAAATCGCCGGGGCCGACGCGACCTGGCCCCCATTGCTTGCCGTTTTCTTGCAAATTTTCGGTGATGTGATTGCTGGCGTGTTTGTTGGCGTCGCCTGGTATCGCTTTGTTTTGATGGGAGAATTGCCGCCCTGGATTCCCCGTCCGGCGCTTGCAAGCCTTTACTGGGCCGTCTGCGGCCCTGCGATGATCCTATACCTAGTCAGCATGTTGATCGGCATTGCCGTAATCAGTGTCCTTTTTTTGATAGTCTTTGTGATTAGCGAAGAGAGTGCAGTCCAGCTGCTTTTCTCAATGAATGGATTGATGAGCTATGATATCCCGCCACCCGACCTGCCGGTTGCTGCGGGTCTAATCGTATATGCCGCTATGTTGGTTGGCGTGTTGGTACTTTTCAACTTCGGTCTCACAATGGTTCACTTGTCGCTGGCCACCGGCACGTCCCTCAATTTTCGGTCCAGTTGGCAGCGCACTCGCCGTTTGCGGCGAAGTATTTTTGTCGTGGCGCTTTTGGTTGGTGGCTACGATCTGCTCATCCAGATCATTCCACCCTTAACGTTAGAAAGGTCTTTTGGCCCCGGCGAAGACAGTTTGCCAGAGTTGGTATTGATGACACTCTATTGGGCGCCTGTGGCGGCGATACGCGCGTTTTTGGCCGCGGCAATTCTGGTGGACCTTTACCAGCGCGTTGGCCCTGACAGTGACTTCAGCGAAGTTTTCGACTGATCTTTGTTTAAACCCCGGTTGCGTCTGGCGCCACTTCACCGTCCCCGCCATCCCTTGATTTGCGGACTTTTTTGCCTTTCAGGCTCCAACCCGGCGTATCTTCGGTCGGGTATTGCGATGTGTTGGTCCAACCAGATCCTAATTTATCGATCATCACGCGTGCCACCGGCTGCAATATTGCGCCGCCATCGTCGCTAGCAACCATTTCAACCTTTAGGGCCTTCATCATCTTGTTAGCGTCGATTTTGACGTTCCGGAAAGCATTCAGGATATTGTTGGCCTGCAAAATTTTCATTTTCGCGACGCTGTTGCCGTCACTGTCCTTTTTGCGACGCACGGAATGGCCCCAGCCTTTGGATCTCACTTTGCGTGGTGGGCCCACGTAGACAAAGAAGCGGTCGATCGGCAACCAGGCAGATTTTCCGTCGTCCCACATCTCATCCCATACGCATTGCTTGGCCACTTTGATGGCCCGTTCTGCAGCCTCCTGTTCCAATTCGGGCGACAGGAAATTGGAAGACGTCGAAGTCTTGGCGCCGCGGCTTTCCAAGCCATCAGCGATCTCTTCCAGGCGGGACATCACAGCGGCTTCATCAACTATGGTTCGTTTGCCGTCGGCGTCCGTATTCCATTCAATTTCGAATTCTTCCGCCCCAAACTTAATGCGCTGTTTGTCTGATCCGCTGGGTGCAACCGAAGATTCCTCTGGTTGCGGCTTTTCGGTGCTATCCCCCCATTCGTTGCCATCCTGATCCGCACTTTTGCCGTCGGTTGCTGCACGGCGGGCCTGCTGTTCCAGCCCGGTGTGCGCCCCGTGACGAGACGTCCCGTGTTTGTCCCCGGCCGACACCAGCGCGCGCGCCTCAGAGAACTCCTTGCGCAAAGTCTTCAACTGTTCTTCCACGGTCGCCAGGGCGCGCTCCGCCTCCCGGATTTTCTTTTGCAAAGGCGGCAACTTCGCATGAAGGCGTTTCTTGGCATTCTTCCCGGTTTCTTCGCGCCATAATTTTTCTGCAGCCGCATAACTGCTTCGCGCCTGCTCCAACGCGGTTTTGGCAGTTTGGAGTGAGGTTTCCATCGTGTTCTCGTCGGCACGAAACTTGGTTTGCAACCGGTCAAAGGCGGCGTGATTGTCCGTAAAAGCCTTCATCTCGCGCTTTTGCCAATCAAGCGCCCGTTTGCGCGCTGCAAGAATGTGTTCTACGGCGGTCTGTGTGGCTTCTTGAGCCCGGTCAGATACCGCTGTCATGTTGCGTAAACGGGTCAGTTCCTCTGCCTGCTCTTGCTTTTGCGATGTGGCCACTTCCTCGTCGGTGATCACACGGCGACCCGCGTGCTTTTTTTCTAATCCGGCGACGTTTTTTGCCACCGCGTCGCAGATCTCTTCCAACCGTTTGCCGGTTTGGGGGGCATCTGCACCTTTCGCTATGGCTTGGCGCAGTTTGTTGAGCTGTGCTTCTACCTTGTCCGCGTCGGTTTTCGCCTCGCCGCCTTTGTTGCTGATCACCGCCACACGGGTGGCAAATAGGATCAGCTTCTTTTTTGTTTCCGCCAGTACAATGGCATGGGCCCTGGCACCTGCCCCGCCCTCAAAGGACTCAACCAACGTCGGCTTGAAAGAGATCTTCATCTCATTAAGCACACGTTTCAGATTGGTCATCTTGGGGGGATCAAGCTTGCCGCTGTCGTCTTTCAAGCGCAACTCGTCGCCCACCAGACGGCATTCCCCTTCGGCACGTATCTTGCCGCTGGCCTCTTTCAGCTTTTTCAAAGTGGCAGGTGTCGTCTTGCCTACAACCAACAGGGTCCTTGGTCCCATCCGTCCCGAAACTGTGGTCGAAATAGAACCGCCAGGGTGCAATCCGGCTTTTGGCTTTGGTGACTTCCGCCTTTAACGCGGCTTGGACTTTTTTAAGATTGGCAAGATCGGCTTCAGGTACCATGGCGACAAGCCCTTCAATATCTCAGAGTTATGCCCGTATGGTTGCGCAAACTCCTAGGCCACGCAAAGGTTTTCTGCCCGCCCCGTTCTTCTTCGGGCCTAAAATATCCCGGAGTGAATTGCGCCCGGCACGGGCCCAAGAGAGGCAGCGCCACTTACAGCGTTTCGCCAGGTTCAAATTCCGGCTTCAACTCAATCACCTGTCGCACCGGACGGTATTCCGGATCATGGTGTTCCAGGATCAGGTCAGCGGCCCGCTTACCAATTTCAAAGCGGTAGGCATTCATTGTGGCGGTCTGCATTGGCATGCCGTGACGCAGGTTCAGCCCGTTGAATCCGGCGAGCGCCAAATGGCCCGGCACGTCGATCCCATTCATCACGCAATGGATCAAACCGCCGCACGACATGGTGTCTGAAGAGTAGTAAATAACATCGAGGTCTGGCGTCCGATCCAGCAGTTTTGCCGTCAATTCCCGCCCCAACTGCAAAGTGGACCCGCCGGGATAAAGCTCACGGGCAGAGATTTCCGTGCCGCCTTCGCGCAACGCATCCTCAAAGCCCTTCAACCGCTTCGCTGCCCGGTGATCGAGCGGCATTTTGGTGCCTATAAAACCAATCTTCTTGTAGCCACGTTCCAGGATTGCCTTACCGGACCGATAGCCTGCGCGCACGTGACTGATACCTACGGCCAAATCCACAGGATCGCCGTCAACATCCATAATCTCTACCACTGGAATACCCGCGTTTTGCATCATCGCGCGCGCATTGTCGGTGTGCTCCAGCCCTGCCACCACCAGCCCCTTGGGTTGCCAGCTAAGCATTTCCCGGATCACGCTTTCTTCTGACCCAAGGTCATATTCGCTTACGCCAAAAACCGGCTTGATGTCCGTGCCTTTCAACCCGGCGGAAATTCCTGTCAGCACTTCAGCAAAGACGAAACTTGAAACAGACGGAACCACCACACCTACAAGGTTCACCGATCGCGAAGACAGCGACCCAGCAATGCGGTTGGGCACATAGCCAACTTTGCTGGCTGCATCCAATACACGTTGGCGTGTGGCCTCAGATGCTTCACCTTTACCCCGCAACACCCGGCTTGCCGTCATCTCTGACACGCCCGCAAGCTCAGATATGTCTTTTAACGTGGGTCTTCGGGCCATTTTTGCGACTTTCTAACGTTAGATGGGCGTTAGAAAGTGTTGCGGCCTGGGTGTCAACCCGTCGTCGGTCAGGGGCAAAGAATTGATGTAGGCCTTACGAAAATAGTTCGTGGCACAGTTCCAGTGCGTCCACCAAAACATCCACTTCAGTCTTCGTATTATACAACCCGAAGCTTGCCCTGCACGTCGCGCTGACGCCCATGTGGTCCATCAACGGTTGCGCACAGTGGTGGCCTGCGCGCACGGCGATGCCTCGTTGGTCCACAACCGTAGAAATGTCATGGGCGTGAGCTGCGCCGTCGAGTGTGAAGGAGAATATTGCCCCCTTCCCGGCTGAATTACCTTGAATGTTGAGCCAGTTAAGCCCCGACAGCCGATCTTGCGCGTAATCGCGCAACGCCAGTTCATGGGCTGCTATCGCGTCCATCCCAAGGTCGGTCATATAGTCAATTGCGGCACCTAACCCGATTTGTTGAACGATGCCGGGCGTGCCAGCCTCAAACTTGTGCGGCGGATCATTGTAAGTGACCTCTTCGCGCGCAACGGTTCGGATCATGTCGCCACCGCCGATGAAGGGGCGCATCTCGGCCAATCGGTCTTGCGCGATGTAAATCGCGCCGGACCCGGATGGACCGTAAAGTTTGTGCCCGGTGATCGCGTAAAAATCACAGCCGATATCTTGCACGTCCACTGGCATATGCACTGCCGCCTGGGACCCATCGACCAGAACGGCCACGCCGCGCGCATGGGCCGCTTGCACGATGGCTTTCACGTCCACCACAGTGCCGAGCACGTTTGACATGTGGGTTATCGCCACAAGCTTTGTCTTCGGACCAATGGCGTCTATCACGGCCTGCGGGTCCAAATCGCCGTTCACATCTGTGTCCACCCAGCGCAGCTGAGCGCCTTGGCGTTCCCGCAGGAAGTGCCAGGGGACGATATTGGCGTGGTGTTCCATGATGGACAGAACCACCTCATCGCCGGGTTCAAAGCGCGGCATGGCCCAGCCGTAAGCCACCAGATTGATGCCTTCAGTCGTGCCAGTGGTGTAGATGATCTCTTCTTCCCGCTTGGCATTCAGAAACGCACGCAGCTTGCCCCGCACAGCCTCATATTTGTCAGTGGCAAGGTTCGACAGAAAATGCAGGCCACGATGGACGTTGGCATATTCTTCCGCATAGCCGCGCGTGACCGCGTCAATCACCGCCTGCGGCTTTTGCGCAGACGCCCCGTTGTCCAGATAAACCAAAGGTTTGCCGTTGACCTGACGGGACAGGATCGGGAAATCGGCGCGGACTTTTTCGACATCATACATGGGGCAGCAATTCTTGAGATTAAGCAGGCGCGGTGGGGAGTTCGACGCCCAAAAAAGCGAAGAGGATCAACATGAAAAAGCCAAAAACGATGCCTGCGCCGACAATACCAAGCAGCACCAGAAATGCGTTTTCAAATCCATGCAGTTCCATTGTTATGCCTGTCAGTTGCACAAACGAAAGGATCAACAGTGCGATCAATGTGACTTCCAGCAAACTGGGCATGGTGACCAGCACCACAATCATCGCGGTCTGCGCCAACAGCATGACCCAGGCAAACCAGGTCACAGCCTTTAGGCAGCCATCAAAAGTTCCTTGACCTTTGAACATCTGGCCGGCCACGAACATCATCCCTGCCCCGCCAAAGATAGTGGCAGCGTGCATGATAAACGCGGCAGCCGTAGAGATCGTGATCGCGTCTTCTGGCGCTGGCAAGACAAGGTCTGCGGACAAGCCAACAATCAGGTTGAACAGCACAATCAGAAAGGCAAACCGTATCAGGGTTGGCCGATCCGCCGGGGTGTCGAGCACTTGGCGCACGGCGACGCGGGGGGCCGTGATTGCTTGCCCTGCCAGCGGCAGGAAGGCCCCCAGTGACACTATCATCCCAGTGCATCTCCCATACCATAGATCAGCGCAACAATCGTCAGGCCTAGCGCGAAGATAGACATCGCCATAAAGGTCGGCGCCGTCATGCGGAAATTATTGGCCTCTGCCACGCCCGCAGAGATGTAGAAAACAAACGGGATAAGGCCCAGCCAGTAAACCGGCAGTTGCAAGTACGGATTGGCAAGCGCTGGAAACGAAGGTTCCCACACCCCCATGACCGAGGCCAGTATGGCCGCTAGCAATCCAAACGGGGCAGAGATAAAGGCTCCCCAAAACACGCCAACACGGGTCGCTTTCCAGTCAGCTTCGCCTTTGAAGACACGTGTGGCGGCAAAAACCAGTGCCGAAAATCCGTACATCAGACCGGTGCGCAGCATCAATGCTGCGATCATCAACAAGGGGATTTTGTCCGCGGAAATCATGGAACCAGCGACGGACGCCGGTGCCACCATCGTTTTCAGCGTCCAACTGATGAAAAACACCATGTCCGACGCCAGCACGTAGAAGATCAGCCTTCCTTCACCGGGTTTTTCCCGCAACAGTCGGCGGGTGGAGGCGCGCATATCGCGCCAGGCGTCCAGCACCCGGGCGCCAAGCCCGGACCGTTCAAATTGGTACACGCCACGGGCTGCTTCGAATTCAGCTTCCATCTGGGTCATTTGCCTGCTCGCTCTGTATTTATGTTGTTTTCCAACATTTTATGCAGGCTCCGAACCGCGCTCGCCGAATTCTGTGGCGGCAATGCACGTGGCCCACTGCCACAAAAACACCACAGCGGTCAGAAGTTGCGCAACAAAAAACAGAGGCCCCGGTGAAAACACTTTCAAAGCGCCGCTTATCAGCACCAGTGGCACGGTGACGAGAGCGGCCCAGAAAAACGCGAGGCGAGCCTCCGCCCAGGTCGCTTGCCCGCCGATGAGCCGCAATACCGCGTGGGCAACCCAGGCGATGAAATACATCATCAATGGCGCAAAAAGCACGGTCGACACAAACATCGCGCCGTACCGACCATTGCGCGTTTCCGCATCGTCGCCTTCGGCAAAGCTGACGGCGGCAATCTCTGGCATACGCGACACAAACGTCAGCAGGCAAAACAGCATACCGATCATCAGCGTGCGCGGCTCTGCCAGTTGCGCCAATTCGCTTGCCAAAGCTTGGCGCGGGGCCCGATAGGCCCGCGCGATATTGGTGAGTAGTGACATTACCCCGAGCGGCGGGCCAGCCAGCCCGCAAGCCTGTCGCGGATCTCATCAGCCAGATCGTCATTTTCGATCTCATCCACTGCTTCGCCCAGAAAGGCCAGCGTCAGCATGTCCTGGGCTTCACGACGTGGGATCCCGCGAGAGGTGAGATAAAAGATGGATTCCTCGTCAATCGCACCAACGGTGGACCCATGGGAACAGGCCACATCATCGGCATAGATTTCCAATTCCGGCTTGGCCTGGAAGGTGCTGTTTTCATCGAGCAGCAACCCTTGGCTGATCTGATAGCCGTCTGTTTTCTGGGCATCAGGCTGCACAAGGATCTTGCCCTGGAATACGCCGATTGCCCCATTTCGAAGGACCTTTTTGAACACCTGACGGCTTTCGCAATTGACCGCATCATGGGTGATGAAAATGGTGTCGTCGTGGTGATAGTCGCCGTCGCCCGCGCTGGCACCGGCCACATGCGCAACGGTGTCATCACCAGTGATGTCCAAAACGCATTCGTTGCGTGTCAGGCGACCGTTGACCGACAGCGTGAAAGACTTGAACATGGATTCTGTGCCCAAGCGTGCAAAAATACCCGTAGACACAAGCCGTTCGTGATCCCTGCCCTGCGCGCGGATGTGGTGAAAACGCGCCCGGTCCGGGATGTCCACTTCCATCACAACATTCGAACGCGCGGCAACCGGCCCGTTTTCCAAAACCGTCAGTTCCGCGCCCTCATCCATCTTGATCACATGGTGGATCATCGCGTTAGAGTTGGGGTCCTCATGGAGATACACAAAACTGACCGGCAGCGATGCCTTGCCTGTCACATGGATGGCAAACCCTTCTGCCGCGCGGGCTGTGTTGAGCGCGGCCAGTGGACGATCCACAGGATCTTGGCCTTTCGCCTCCAGCACACCAAACAGGCCGGACGCCCAATGAATGTCTTTTTCCATGGCGCTCGACAAAGGCTCAATTGCGAAGCCTGCCCGGCTAAGGTCGGACGACAGATCTGGGGCATAAACGCCGTCCACAAAAACGACTTTCAGCCGTTCGACATCAACGAACGGGGGTGCCTCTTCCGCGTCGTCGAACACCGCCGCTGCGGCGGTTTCTGCTGTCAACGGGGTGGGGTTGGTGTATTTCCAATATTCGTCGCGCCGGTGTGGCGCGCCCATTTTGCGCAGACGCGCAGCGGCTGCGGCGCGGGCATCCTGCGCCCATTTTGCCCCACCGGTCGGCTGACCCTGTAGCAGCGTTTTGGCCAGGTCGTATTTGGCTTTGATCTGCGCCATCAGGCCACCTCTGCCAGAATGTCGGCGTAGCCGTTGTTTTCAACTTCCAGTGCCAGGTCAGGCCCGCCAGTTTTCACGATTTTGCCGTCCGCCATAATGTGCACCACGTCTGGTTTGATGTGGTCCAGTAGGCGTTGGTAGTGCGTGATCACCAGAAACGATCGTCCGGCATCGCGCAAAGCGTTCACGCCTTCGGCCACCAGTTTCATCGCATCCACGTCAAGGCCGCTATCGGTTTCATCCAGAATGCACATCTTGGGTTCCAGCATGGCCATTTGCAGGATCTCGTTGCGCTTTTTCTCACCACCTGAAAAGCCCACGTTGACCGGGCGCTTCAGCATGTCGGCGTCAATTTTCAGGTCTTTGGCCTTTGCGCGTATGACCTTGAGAAATTCTGCCGCCGACATCTCTTCCTCGCCGCGTGCCTTGCGTTGGGCATTCACGGCCGTGCGCAGGAAGGTCATGTTGCCCACGCCGGGAATTTCCACCGGGTATTGGAACGCCAGGAAAAGGCCCGCAGCGGCGCGCTCTTCGGGTTCCATCTCAAGCACGTCTTCGCCTTCCAGCATGGCTTCGCCGTCTGTGACCTCATAGCCGTCTTTGCCCGACAGCACGTAGCTGAGCGTAGATTTGCCAGACCCGTTAGGGCCCATGATTGCGTGCACTTTGCCTGCCTCGACGGTCAGATCGACGCCTTTCAGGATCTGTTTGTCTTCTTCTTCCAGGCTGACATGGAGGTTCTTGATTTCCAGCATCGGGTTTCCTTCGGTTGTCTGGCGCGTCAGGCGCAAAGCTCTGACGGGAATGTGGATTTTATAGTTTCTTTCATCGCCGGGAGATTGGCGAAATAGCTTGTGTCGGGGTCCGGTACGCCGTTTGCGATCAGGCTTTCAAAGGTGTGCGGACGCTGCATGGGGCGGCCCACTGACAGGGCATAGTCGAAGAATTTGAACGGCGTGGTGTCACCGATGCGCCCGCTGTCGACCCAAAGGTTCGGCACGCCGAGCGCGTCGGCTACGATCAGCCCGTGGAGGCCGGACGACAGGATCATCTCGCAGGACGCAATCGCCTCTGTCGTTGCGTGGACGTCCTCGCTGCGCATGTCGATCAGGCAACTGCCGGGCAAAGCGTCGAGTAGTTGGCGCACCTCATCCCGTTCAGTGTGCATCCAGTGCGGGATCAAGCCGTAGCGGTGGGTCTTTTTGACTTCACCAATTCCCAACGCCTCGCCTACCAGCAAACCGGGGTCGCCATGCGGCAGGTCATCGAGCATAAGCGTCGTGGCGGTCAACGGACCGCGCACCAGCGTAAAGGCCACCTGCCCTGCAAAATCGCGCTTCATCGGGTGCATCATGCCGGATCCCCAGACATACGCCGGGTCGCCGCCGTCCACGATCCGCTTGCGCACGACCTGGAGGATGGAGCCGATGGCAAATACCTCCGCCCGCTTGGTGCCCGCGTGTTCCACCGGACGGCCAGAGACGTGTTGCAGGATATATGGGTTAAGCACATCACCGTAGTTTGGCTTTCCGTTCCACCACCAGGCTTTCAAGGGTTCCGGCATTAGGGTTTATTCGATGGTCACTGCGGTGCCGGAGGCGGAGACCATCAGCATCGACTGCCCCACAACTTCGTAGTCGAGGTCCACGCCAACGACGGCATTCCCGCCTGCCTCTCGCGCGCGGTCTTCCAACTCGCGCAAGGCTGTGTCGCGGGCGTCCTGAAGTTTGCTCTCATAAGCGCCAGAGCGTCCGCCGACGATATCGGTGATCGACGCAAACACGTCACGCACGATGTTGGCGCCCATGATGGCCTCACCCACGACGATACCTTTGTATTCGGTGATGCGACGCCCTTCGATAGAGGGTGTGGTGGTGATGATCATGTTTCGTCCTCTTCTCGAAGATTTTTCAAAGCTGCCTCAGCTACGTCCATCCGCAGCAAACACTCTCGCTTTGGTTCAGGGATGTCCTTTGCAACCTCCCCAGCCAAATCGATGACTTGACGCGCGTGCACAGCGGGGAGCCTGACATATCCGACGGTTGCGCTGGAAAGTTGGTTAAACATTCGGCCAAGAACATGGCCTCTGCGATTCACACTGCGACGGGCGTAGTAAAGCTGCACCTGCAAAGCATGATAGAGTTCATGACGGTTGAGTTTGATCTGCTCCGATACGCGATCCAAAGACCTGCCAACGCTACCCATCCCGCCAGAAAACGCATGGGACAAAGGTTGCCACCAAAGTCCTTCTGCTGGCACTTCTTTGACTTGGGGCATCGCGTCAAAGTCCATCATGCTTCACCGCCCCCACTGAGCACCCGCAATGCAATAAGCCATACCGCCAAGCCGGCAAATGCGCCGGCGATAAAGGGGCGCACGCGCACGCCGGTTGATTTCGAACGGATGAGCGATATGACGAACCAGATCAGGATGGTGATGATCCAGCCGACAGAAAGCAACGCGATCGGCAGGCCAAGGAGGCCCGGATAGTCGCTGTCCTTGATGCTTTGCGGTGCCATATCGCTAATCGTTTGGATGTTTACGAAAAGCAGCATGACCACGCCGCTCGCCAGAAAGCCAATCAGGGCTTTAGGCCAGAACGGCGGCGCGACGTCGGTTTGTTTAAAAGCAGCGCGTAGATCTTGTTCCCGGCTTGCCATGGTTAGCCAACCGACCCCTCCAGCGAGATCGCTACCAACTGCTGCGCTTCCATCGCGAATTCCATGGGCAGGGCCTGCAGCACTTCTTTGCAGAAGCCGTTGACCACCAGAGCCACGGCCTCCTCTTCATCCATTCCGCGCTGGCGGCAGTAGAAGAGCTGGTCGTCGTCCACTTTCGACGTTGTCGCCTCATGCTCCACGCGGGCGGAGTTGTTGCGGACCTCGATATAAGGCACAGTGTGGGCGCCGCATTTGTCGCCGATCAACAGGCTGTCGCACTGGGTGTAGTTGCGCCCGTTCTTGGCGCGCGGCGACATGGAGACCAGCCCGCGATAGGTGTTTTGGGCTTTGCCCGCGCTGATGCCCTTGGACACGATCCGCGACTTGGTATTTTTGCCCATGTGGACCATCTTGGTGCCGGTGTCGGCCTGCTGGTAGTTGTTGGCGATAGCGATGGAATAGAACTCCCCCTGGCTGTCGTCGCCTTGCAGGATGCAGGACGGGTACTTCCACGTGACCGCTGATCCGGTTTCCACCTGGGTCCACATCACCTTCGACCGGTCACCCCGGCAGTCGGCGCGTTTGGTGACGAAGTTGTAGATGCCGCCTACGCCGTTCTCGTCGCCCGGATACCAGTTCTGGACTGTGGAATACTTGATCTCTGCATCTTCCAGCAGCACCAGTTCCACCACCGCCGCGTGTAGCTGATTGGTGTCACGCATGGGCGCGGTGCAGCCCTCCAGATAGCTGACGTAAGCGCCTTTGTCGGCGATGATCAGCGTGCGTTCAAACTGGCCTGTGTTTTCGGCGTTGATGCGGAAGTAGGTCGACAGTTCCATAGGGCAGCGCACGCCCGGCGGGATGTAGACAAACGACCCGTCAGAGAAGACGGCCGAGTTCAGCGTGGCAAAGAAGTTGTCGGATTGTGGGACCACGGTGCCGAGGTACTTCTTCACAAGATCCGGGTGTTCCTTCAGCGCTTCAGAGATCGAGCAGAAGATGACGCCCGCCTTCTTGAGTTCAGCCTGAAATGTTGTGCCCACGGATACGCTGTCAAAAACCGCATCCACGGCGACCTTGCGGCCTTCGGCGGGCGCGTCCTCGGCGCCTTCAACACCTGCTAGGATCATCTGCTCTTTCAGCGGGATGCCGAGTTTTTTATATGTTTCCAACAGCTTGGGATCGACTTCATCCAGCGATTTGGGCTTTTCGGCCATGCTTTTGGGCGCGGCATAGTAATACTGGTCTTGATAATCGACCTTCGGGTAGTCCAGCAAAGGCCAATCCGGCTCTTCCATCTTCTGCCAGCGACGGAACGCGTTCAGTCGCCATTCCAGCATCCATTCGGGCTCTTCGTTGCGCTCAGAAATGTGACGGACGATTTCTTCGTTCAGCCCCTTGGGGGCGTAGTCCATCTCAATTTCCGTGTCCCAGCCGTATTTGTACGCCCCGCCCACGGATTTCACCATGTCGACGGTTTCCTGATCTACGCCCTCTTTGACCTGAACCTCGTCCTCAATACGGGTGTCATTCAAAGCGTCCATTGCGTCGTCCTTTCTGAGCCCTAGGGCCGGGTTAGGTGGGGCGAATTAAGCCGCCCGTGCCTTGTGTTTGATGTAGTGCGAGACCCATGTATCGGCAAAGCGCATAAGGTCGTTTTTGTGGGTGGTCGGGCCGATTGAAACCCGAATGGCGGATGCGGCCGTAACGTCATCAAAACCCATGGCGCTGAGCACGCGGGATTTCTTGACCTTGCCAGATGAACAGGCTGAACCTGCGGAGATAGCAAAACCCGCAAGATCCATCTGCATGACCTGGGTTTCACCCTTCCATCCGGGAACAGCGATGCACGACGTGTTGGGCAATCGCGGTGCAGTCTGGCCGACGATTATGGCATCTGGCGCATCATTTAAGATGCGTTCTTCAAAGGCGTCGCGTAGCGTCGCTACGTCGTCCCAAACGCCTTTTTCTTGGTCATCCAAGGCGCTTGCAGCTGCTGCCCCAAACCCTACCGCGCCAATCAGGTTTTCGGTGCCGGACCGGCGCCCCTGTTCCTGCCCCCCGCCGGGAATACCGGCAGTCACATCGACACCGAGCTTGAGGCAGAGTGCGCCAGTGCCTTTTGGCCCGCCGATCTTGTGACCCGACAGCAAAAGAAAGTCGGCGCCAAGGTCAGCAAGAGAAAAACGCACCTTCGCGGCAGCTTGAACCGCATCCACTAGTACCATGGCGCCCGTGGCCCAGGCCCGTTGCGCATGGCCAAAGTTGTTTTGCAGAACGCCGGTTTCAGAGTTGGCCGCCTGGATCGCCAACATATCTCCGTCGATCAAGCTTTCGGCCACTTCGCCGTTTTTCTGTGTGGAAAGGCTGTTCGATTGATGCGCAAATACGGCGTCATGTTCAATGTCCGCACAGGCAAGTTTGCGCCCGGCACAGGCAAGGGTCGCGGCCTCCGTCGCGCCAGACGTGAAAATCACTTCATTTGGTTCGACGCCTGCAAGTTCTGCCACCTGAGCGCGCGCGCGTTCCAACATGCCTTTGGCCTTGCGGCCTTCCGCGTGCACACTTGATGGATTTCCCGCGAGATCCATCGCTTCAAGCATCGCTTCGCGTGCTTCTGGTCGCAGCGGTGCTGTCGCATTCCAGTCAAGATATGTCCGCGCGGTCATTCGTCGGCCATCTCAAAAAGGCTCGGCACTGCTGGGCACGGAGCCATCTGGTTTTCGATGATGTCGGACAGACGCGCCTGATGCAAAAATACGTAGACGTTGGCTGAAAGGCTCTCCCAGAAGCGATTGGTCAGGGACTGCGCACGGGACCCGGATGACGCGCCTTTGGCTCCGCCACCTTTTTCAAGCGCGCTCATGGTCTCATCCACGGCTTCAAGTATTTCGGACATGCGGATCGCGTCAGGGCTGCGTGCCAAACGATAGCCGCCGCCCGGCCCACGGACGCTTTCCACAAGACCCGCACGCCGCAGTTTGACAAAAAGCTGTTCGAGATAAGCCAAAGAGATATCTTGCCGCCCTGCGATGTCGCCCAAGGATACAAGCCCGTCGCGGGCTTCCTGGGCGAGATCGACAAGAGCGATCAGTGCATAACGGCCTTTGGTGGAAAGTTTCATCTGTTGTGGCAGCCCTGGTGCAAACTGGCTTTTCGTGTTGACGGGCGCGAGGTGGACAGCTACGTCCGATCAACCCGAAGCCCCTCCGGTTTCGATTTAGAATAATTCTAGATTTTCCAAGGGCACCCGTCAACCGCCCTACCCCCGGAAAATCGCCTGTTCTGAGGGAGCGCCGCGCGACACCGATGCCCGAAGTGATTTTCCCCGGCCCGGATGGGCGCCTGGAAGGCCGATACCACCCGCAAAAAGCCAAAGATGCGCCAATCGCGATCATCTTGCATCCGCATCCGCAGTTTGGCGGCACGATGAATAACAAGGTTGTGTACAACCTGCACTATGCGTTTCTGAACATGGGATTTACCGTCCTGCGGTTCAATTTCCGCGGCGTTGGGCGCAGCCAGGGTGAATACGACCAGGGAATTGGTGAGCTGAGCGATGCCGCCAGCGCGCTGGATTATTTGCAAGCGATGAACCCTAACGCCAAGCATTGCTGGGTGGCGGGCTTTTCGTTTGGCGCATGGATCGGCATGCAGCTGTTGATGCGCCGGCCAGAGATCTCTGGCTTTATCAGCGTGTCACCGCCCGCCAACATGTATGACTTTTCGTTTTTGGCCCCCTGCCCGTCGTCAGGCCTGATGATCAACGGATCTGGCGACCGCGTGGCGCCACCGCAAGACACCGAAGATCTTGTGGCAAAACTGCATGAGCAGAAGGGCATCACCATCACCCATACGGTGCTGGAAGGCGCTGGTCACTTCTTTGAAGGTGATCACATGGAGACGATGATTGGCGAGGTCGACACCTACGTCCGCCGCAGGCTCACTGAAACCAGCCGCTAAACCTGACGGCGCTTCGCAAGACTATTAGTCGCTACGCTCCGATTTGGGGCGCTGCCCCCGGCTGCGCCTCCCCCGGAGTATTTCGGCAATAGAGAGATCTTTTGCCCGCTTCCGGCAGAACCGTCCGCGGATTCACGAACTGATTTGGCCACCTGATGTGGGCTTGCTGCAACCGGTTGTTTCAGGAGAAGAGGTCGGCAGGCCACGCAGGACGCGAACGGCGAGGAATGCGAAGGCCTGTGCTTCCAGCATGTCACCGTCGAGACCGATGGTCTCAACCGGCGCCACGTCGCCCGGCAGTCTGTTGCTGAGTTCTTGCATCATCTGCGGATTTTGCGCGCCGCCGCCACAGACCAGCCAGCGGCCAGGAATGATCTTTAGATGATTTAGGTTGGCTGCCACACAGGCGGCGGGCAACGCTGTAAGGGTTGCTGCGGCGTCTGCATCATCCAAATCCGCTACCAATTCGAGCGCGTCGTGAAAATCATGTCGGTCGAGCGATTTCGGGGCAGGTTTGGCGAAATACGGGCGTTGAAAGATGCGCGTAATGATAGGTTCGTGCACCGATCCCTTTGCCGCAAGGGCGCCGTCTTCGTCAAAAGGCAGGTTGAACCGCGTCATCATCAGATCATTTAGCGGCGCATTCGCCGGGCCAGTGTCAAATGCCAAAAGCGCGCCGTGTGCATCGGGGCTGATAGCGGTTGGGTCAACGACGGTGACATTGCCTACACCGCCAAGGTTGAGAAACGCCACAGGTTCCGTTAGTCCGGCCCAGCGGGCGCAGGCCCAGTGAAAGAACGGTGCCAACGGCGCGCCCTGCCCGCCTTCGGCCATGTCCGCGGTGCGGAAATCCCAAACCGTGCCGATGCCGGTTGCCGCCGCAAGGGCCGCGCCGTCGCCCAGTTGGTGGGTTCGGCCGGCATCGGGGTCATGGGCCAGGGTTTGGCCGTGAAATCCCAACAGTTCAACGCCGTCAAATTCCCCAACCAAATTGGAGTGGCTTTCAAAGAGCACCTGACCGGCTGCGGACAGCGCCATGGGATCATCACCGGGCCACAGGCCCTGGGCCGCAGCCAAAGCGGCGGCTTCCGCGTCCGTGTAGGGCCTGAATGCAGCGGCGCCAAAGTCGGTGATTTCTTCGCCGTTGGTGACCAGAACTGCGCCGTCCACACCGTCCATCGAGGTGCCTGACATCAGGCCTAGAGCACGCAGTGGCGCAAAGCTTCCCATCGCTCTTCCCTTTCCCCTTCAACCCGTTATAGATCGGGCTTCACACATCTTTAGAGGACATATACCCAAATGACGTATAAGCCCAAATCAGAGTTTCTGCACGTGATGCAGACGCGGGGCTTTCTTCAGGACTGCACGGATCTGGAGGGGCTCGACGAACGCCTCATCGCAGGAACGGTAGCAGGGTATATCGGCTTTGATGCCACGGCCAACTCACTACATGTGGGTAGCCTGATCCAGATCATGATGCTGCGCTGGCTGCAAAAGACCGGCCACAAACCCATCACATTGATGGGTGGCGGAACCACCAAGATCGGCGATCCAAGCGGCAAGGACGAGGCGCGCCAACTGCTGACGTCAGAGATGATTGACGCCAATATCGACGGCATCAAACAGGTGTTTTCGAAGTACCTGAACTTTGGTGATGGCGACACGGACGCGATACAACCCAACAATGCGGAGTGGCTCGACCAGTTGAACTATGTCGAGTTTCTACGCGACGTGGGACGCCATTTCACCATCAATCGGATGCTGAGTTTTGACAGCGTGAAGCTACGGCTGGATCGGGAACAACCGCTGACGTTCCTAGAGTTCAACTACATGCTTTTGCAGGCCTACGACTTCATGGAATTAAACAAACGCTTTGGGTGCGCGCTGCAACTGGGCGGATCGGACCAGTGGGGTAATATCGTTAACGGCATTGACCTGACCCGCCGCGTTCTGCGTACAGAAGTGTTTGGCCTAACATCACCGCTTTTGACCAAAGCTGACGGGTCGAAGATGGGCAAAACCGCTGGCGGGGCGATTTGGCTGAACGAAGACCGTTTGAGCGCCTATGAGTTCTGGCAGTTCTGGCGCAATACGCTGGATGCGGACGTGGGCAAGTTCCTGCGCTTGTTCACGGAGCTACCGCTTGACGAGTGCGACCGGCTGGGCGCGTTGGAAGGGTCTGAGGTCAACGACGCGAAAGCCGTCCTTGCGAATGAAGCGACGGCGCTGGCCCATGGCGCGGCTGCGGCCGAAGCGGCCCAGGCCACAGCGCGCGAGGTTTTTGAAAAAGGTGGTGTCGGGGAAGATTTACCGACCGTGGATCTGAGTTCTGATGACTTAAGTGACGGGATTTCCATCGTGCAACTTTTTGTGCGTACGGGGCTTGCCGGATCTGGCAAAGAGGCCAAGCGATTGATTGCCGATGGCGGTGCACGCCTGGATGACGCGCCGATCAAAGACGCCGGATTGATGCTGGTCGCTGATGATTTTTCCAACGCTGTAAAGTTGTCAGCCGGTAAAAAACGCCACGCTTTGGCACGTCTGTCGGAATAGGGCGATGGACGCAAGTTCGGCACTGAAAGACTTGATGGCGTATCGCGATCGCTTTTGCGCGGAGGCCAGCGCCGTGGCGGGTACTTTGGCGGATATTGTCCAAGCTGACTTAAAAGACCGGGACAGCGCCCAAGTGGAACGGTGTTTCACTCGGCTTGCCCGATTGCGTAGTGATCTGGCTTCCCTTTTGCGCGAACAGGCTGTGATTGCCGCATCTCGTGGCTATCGCGGTCTTCGTTATGCAGAGCGGCGCGCGATGGAAACTCAGGCGCCTTTTGACGGTGACCCGCGCCGTGTCCTGGAACACTGGAACCGTGTTTTGCAGACCGCACGGGTGGCCGTCACGTTCGACAGACAACCGCTTTACACACCTGCAACGGAGGGCTGGGATGTGGGCGTGCAACGGTGGGCCGCGCTTAATCAGGCGATGATCCTGATGCATGAGTTTGTAAACTCACGCGAAGCGCAGGCGGAGCAGGCCAAAGAAGATGGGTATTTCACCGACATCCCCCTGCCGATGTCCCTCTTCATGTCAGAATGCCATGCAGCCTACCGGGTTTGTCTGGCCCAGAAGCGCCGCGCGCCGATGCGTTTTGTTGATGTGGGTTGCGGTGGCGGGATCAAGGTTTTGATGGCTGCGCAAATTTTTGCGGAGGCCCATGGATTGGAAGTTGATCCCAACTTTTATCAGGCCGCAGAGCGTCTTTTGGGTCAGGTCGGGCGTGGACGTGCGCTGGCTATCGAGGGAGATGCTTTGACGTTTGAGGGCTACCAAGACTACGACGTTATATATTTTTATCAACCGATCCGGGACCCAGACCTGTTGATAGAAATGGAACGTCGGATCGTGGAACAGGCCTTTGCGGGCACTGTTATTGTGGCGCCCTACATAGGCTTTCAGGAACGCGGTAGCAGTTACGGCTGTGGTCAGATCACCCGCAATGTCTGGGTCACAGGCACGCCGCAAGCGGAGGCTGATGCCCTGATCAAAAAGGCTGAACAAACCTCACCGGTCATTTGCCCCTTGCCCCTTAGCGATTTATCCCAAGTGGGAATTCTACGCCCTTTGGCAGAGGCGTTGGATACAAGAGGTTTTGTGATCGCCTGACGGCCTTGAAACCATGCTTGGCCGCATTGCGATCATCCGCCAAGCATCCATTTTCCGTTCGGGAAAAACGCATGGAACGCAAAAGCAAAAGCCACATCATGGGGGATGTCGCGCCCACTGCGTTTGACGCGGACCGATCCTACCGATTTACCTTTGGCAATGCGTCCGGTGTCCAGGGCTGAAACGGCCCCTTCCGTCCATTCAATCGTGATGCCGTTTTCCGTGAGGCTGCCAAGTTTGCGCACTCTTTCAAGCGGCCATGCGCGGGCACCAACGACGATCACTCTGGCCAATGGTTCAATTCCATGGGGCGGCATTTCTCCGTTATATAGGAACGGCTTGGATAGTCCGTCATAGCCTCGATACGGGTTGACGCCGTAGCGGCGCGGAAATTTCGGCTCCGCCATGACCAGTCCGTCGGGGTTGCGGGCTTTGAATTCGTCGAAGCTTTCCATCCAGCCTGGCAGTTTCTTTAATTTTCTGCCGGTCAATTGCCCGACGATGCCTTCGCCCAGAAATTGTTGCCACCAACTTTCAGTTTCGCGATCGAACATCACCATGTCTGAATTGCGGAGTTTGCCTGACACGCCGAACGTTAGCGTGCGCCCACCCAAACGGCGGTCAAAGATGACACCGGAATTGCACAGCGGGCAGTAAGTGACCGCGACCGGCACGCCAGCGACCGTGTCATTGGCGATCTCGTGCCACATAAGATAGCGGATCGGGTAGGCCCGCGCCTGTCCACCAACTTCCAGCGTCATCACAGGTTCCTGGCCGGGGATCTTGACCCGAGATGCTTTTACCATTTTCGGATTATCTATCGCGGGGATGCCATCTTTGGGCGGTCCGCCTGAAAAGATTTCCTTGAATGACACAGACGATTTGGAAAAATCTGTGTTGGGCCATTCCTGCGCCCACCCCGAAACCTGGGCCAGAGCGGGAGTGATCCACAAAAGAGCTGCAGCAATCAAAGGTAAGGCACGCATGAGAATCCCCGGGATTTTAACTAGCGCCAGCTTAGCGCGAAAGCGCCTGATCTGGACCGGGTGACACGGGGATTTGATGATTGCGGGGCAGATTGTTCACGCACGGGCACAAAACCGTTTACCCAGCAAACACTTGAAGCGTTCTGCAACCCTGTTAACGATACGTTAGGGCTGTAAATTGGGATTGGGGGCGCTGCCAAAATCCTTGCGTTTGCCTTTTGGGCCGCATTTGCGCGGTCTAATTGGCGTTTCGGCCCATAAAAATTGTAAGGAGTACGGAAATGAAACGCATTGCACTGGTGGTCGCCGCGTTCGGTTTTGCAACCGGGGTGCAAGCCCACGAAGTGGTATCACACACCCACGCTGTGACACACACCCATGATACACACACAACAAAACGCACAACAACGCGCACGGTGTCGTTGAAATGCTATCGCGGTCCTTGGGATGACGTAATCTGGGATCGCCCAGAAGGCGTTTTTCTGGATAGCCTGCGGGCGCTTGGCTACAACTCGACAGATGCCCTGGCGATCGGCGAGACTATCTGCCGCGATAGAAACCTGGTGGGCAACCCATCGGGCATGCGGTCCAAGCTGCAAGACATTATTCGCGCCAACCCACCGCGTCGCGGTTAATAAATCGGCGTCCCCAAAAGCTTGCTGCTTGCGACGGGGATCATAGCGAAGATCGTTTTTCGTCTTCGGTCCAGCTAAAAACAAAAGGCCCCGGACGTGCACCCAGGGCCTTTTGAAGACGTTGTGACTATCCTTAGCCGTCCACGTCTGCTTTCACGCGCACTGTTTCCATGTAGTCCGGTTCGGCTACCGCACCGTTTGCTGCGGAACTGCCGCGTTTGATCGAATCAACGACGTCTTGTCCAGCGATCACTTTGCCAAAGACCGTGTATTGGCCGTTCAGCACTTCACCCCATGACCGGTACTTCCCGTTCACGGTGCCACCGTCTTCAAACATGATGAAAAACTGGCTGTTGCCACTGTCGGTTTCCTGGGACCGGGCCATCCCAACAGTCCCTTTTACATATGGAATGTCAGAAAATTCTGCCGGAAGATTGGGGAAAACCGACTTGCCCGTGCCAGCATAGCGCAGATTGAAGCCTTCGCGTTTGCCATGTTGTACGTCGCCGGTTTGCGCCATGAATTCATCGATCACTCGGTGGAACACGATGCCATCGTAGATGCCGTCGCGGGCCAACCGTTTTACACGTTCCACGTGTTTTGGGGCTACTTCGGGCAAAAGCTCGATTTCAATGGTTCCACTGGTTTCGCCGGCAACCTCGATCACAAGGATGTTTTCTGGGTCGGCGGCAAAAACAGGGAGCGCAATAAACGCAGCGGCCAAGACCGCAAAAAGGCTCTTCAGATTAGGCATCAGCAGCCACTTTCACAGAGATCATTTTGTCCGGATCAGCGGGCGGTTCGCCTTTGGTGATGGCATCCACATGTTCCATGCCTTCAATCACTCGGCCGTAAACCGTATATTGACGGTTCAGGAAGTGGTTGTCCGAAAAGTTGATGAAAAACTGGCTGTTTGCGCTGTCTGGATTTTGGGACCGCGCTGCGCCCAATGTGCCGCGATCATGGGGTACGCCGGAAAATTCCGCTGTAAGGTTTGGCTTGTCAGATCCGCCTGTGCCCACATTGCGCAGGTTAAAGCTCTCAGAATTCGAGTTGCCGTTGGCCACGTCACCTGATTGCGCCATAAACCCATCGATTACCCGGTGAAACACCACACCATCATAGGCGCCTTCGCGGGCCAGTTCCTTGATCCGGTCGCAGTGGCCAGGCGCCACGTCCGGCAACAACTCAATGACGACATTGCCGTCTTTGAGTTCCATGATGATGGTATTTTCTGGGTCTTTGATCTCTGCCATGTTCTACCTCTTGGGCTTCGAATTTCGCGCACCATAGAGAGGTGCCGGGCAGAGGTGAAGACCATGCGGTAATGCGTTGGCGGTTTCGTGAAATTGGCACCAGCGGCAAGCCGCCCATAGCTATTTTTTCAGCTTGTCCAACAGCGCATCCGCCACGGCCGGCGGCACAAACTCAGAGATATCACCGCCAAGGCGCGCAATCTCTTTGACCAGTTTGGATGCAATGGATTGGTAATGGGCGTCCGCCATCAGAAAGACGGTTTCGATCTCGTCATTCATGGCGCGATTCATGCCGACCATCTGAAATTCGTATTCAAAATCGCTGACCGCGCGCAGGCCGCGTATGATAACGCTGGCATTCACCTCTTGGGCGCATTGGATCAACAGATTTTCAAACGGATGCACCACAATATCCACGCCACATTCGCGCGCGATCTGGCCGCAGTTTTCTTCGACCATGTCCACGCGCTCTTCCAGGTTGAACAGCGGACCCTTGTCCCGGTTTATGGCGACGCCGATCACCAGACGGTCCACCAACGAGCAAGCGCGACGGAAAATATCCAGATGGCCCATCGTGACGGGATCAAAAGTGCCGGGATAGAGGCCGATACGCATGGGTCAGGTCCTTTGCGTCAAGTCACCGGCAGGATTGGCCGGGCGGACATGAAATTGCAAGGACAAAGACACCCGGTGCGCGGCTCCGCGAATTGCCGCTTTTCCTTGCCGAAAGGCACCACTAAGGTGCCCGCAAGTTTGGGACCAAAGGGAACGGTTATGGATCAGATCGGACACTATATCGACGGTGCAGATGCATCAGGCACAAGCGGGCGCACCGCAGATGTGTTCAACCCCGCCACAGGTGAGGTTCAGGCCCAGGTTGCCCTGGCCAGTACGGATGAGATCAACAAAGCGGTTGAAATTGCCGCCGCAGCACAGCCTGCGTGGGGCGCCAAAAACCCGCAGGTGCGCGCGCGCGTTATGATGAAGATGGTATCCCTGCTGCACCGCGACATGGACAAATTGGCCGAAGCCCTGTCACGCGAACACGGCAAAACCTTCCCTGATGCCAAAGGCGATGTGCAGCGCGGGCTGGAGGTTGTTGAGTTCTGCATCGGCGCACCGCACCTTTTGAAAGGTGAATATACCGATGGCGCAGGTCCGGGCATTGATATGTATTCCATGCGTCAGCCGCTGGGCGTAACGGCAGGCATCACACCTTTCAACTTTCCGGCCATGATCCCGATGTGGATGTTTGCCCCAGCCATCGTGTGCGGCAACGCGTTTATCCTGAAACCGTCGGAGCGCGACCCAAGCGTGCCGATGATGTTGGCTGCTTTGATGGAAGAGGCAGGCCTGCCAAAAGGCATTCTGCAAGTCGTCAACGGCGACAAAGAAGCCGTTGACGCGCTGCTGGACAACCCGGTTGTGCAATCCATCGGCTTTGTCGGATCCACCCCCATTGCCGAATACATCTACAGCCGCGGTTGTGCGGCGGGCAAACGGGTGCAGTGTTTTGGCGGCGCAAAAAACCACATGATCATCATGCCAGATGCGGACATGGACCAGGCCGCTGACGCTTTGGTCGGGTCGGGCTACGGCGCTGCCGGTGAACGCTGCATGGCCATTTCAGTTGCTGTGCCTGTGGGCGATGACACCGCTGATCGTTTGATTGAAAAGCTGGCGCCAAAAGTCGAGGCACTGAAAATCGGACCTTATACCGCCGGAGACGACGTGGATTTTGGCCCCGTCGTGACCTCGGCTGCAAAAGAGAAAATCCTCGGATTGGTGGAAACCGGTGTGCAACAAGGCGCAGAGCTTGTGGTGGACGGCCGGAATTTTTCGATGCAGGGCTACGAGGACGGCTTTTTTGTCGGCGCGCATCTGTTTGACCGCGTTACGCCGGATATGGACATCTACAAGCAAGAGATCTTTGGCCCAGTATTGAGCACGGTCCGGGCAGGTTCTTATGAAGAAGCGATCAGCCTTGCCATGGACCACGAATACGGTAACGGCACAGCGATTTTCACCCGAGACGGGGATACAGCGCGTGATTTTGCCAACCGGATCAATATTGGCATGGTCGGAGTGAATGTGCCCATTCCGGTGCCGCTTGCCTATCACACCTTCGGTGGTTGGAAGAAGTCGGCCTTTGGGGACCTCAACCAGCACGGACCGGATTCGATCCGGTTCTACACAAGGACAAAAACCGTGACCTCCCGTTGGCCGAGCGGCATCAAAGAGGGCGCGGATTTTTCGATCCCCACCATGAACTGATCAAGTCATCAAGCGGAGCCCTCGCCCCTTTGGGGCGCGGGCACACCAATTTTGGGAAATTCGGCAGCGTGAGCCCCTGCCCTGCGTCTAGGTAAATTCGGTTACGGTGCTTAACCGGCCCAATTACGGCAATCGTTGAACCCTATCGCCTCTGACGCCATCCAGCCTGCACCGTGAACAGATCCGTCGCTGCTGTAGGCCACCACATAAAGCCACCCGCCTTCATCGAAGTGGCTGTAAAGTACGCTGTCCCCCTGCCGTACCTGATAGGTCACCGCGTGTTGCGTACCAATGCCTGCACGCAAAGCCACGGACGGCGCGCGAAAACCGATGCACGAGCTTTCGGTTTCATCCCTGACGGGCAGATCCACAAGCCGGCGCCGGGTTGCCAGATCGTCAATAAACAAGCTGGTTGATTTGGTGTTCACGCGGCAGGAATTGCGCGCCTCCAGCTCTTTTATCTGCGCCACTTTTTGGCTCGCCCGCGCGCTCAGGTTGACTGACTTTCCGGTACATCCGGCGTTATCAAAGGCGGCTTTACCCAAAGTAGAGCCAAAGCAGTACCCTGCCCTGTCAATCAAAGCGTTCCGTGTCCACCAAAGATCGTGGCAAAAATCGGTTGCGAATACCGGGCTTGTCAGGACGCACAGCGCAAGGGTGAGACGTATTTTCATAAGCCCAAACTGCAACCTTCGCACGTTTGGCGTCAAGCCTTGCTTGCGTGGTGCGATCCGGCGCGGCACAATCGAGCGAGCATGCGGGAGGTGCAAAATGGCAGCGGAACCCGACTTCACCCTGGGGGTCGAAGAAGAATACCTGCTTGTTGATATGACGACGGGCGATCTGGCTCAGGTGCCTGAGGCGATGATGGCAGCCTGCACGGAAAAGCTCGCGGATCGGTTCAGCCCGGAATTTTTGCAGTGTCAGGCTGAGGTCGGTACGCCGGTTTGTGCCAGTGCCGCCGAGGCGCGCGAAGAATTGGCAAATCTGCGACGGACCCTGCGTGACATCGCCAATGACTTTAGCCTGACACCGATCGCGGCTTCCTGCCACCCTTCGGCGGATTGGCAACACCAGCAATTCACCGACAAAGACAGGTATCACGCCCTGGCGCGTGATCTGGCGGGCGTGGTCCGGCGCATGCTCATCTGCGGGATGCATGTGCACGTGGGGCTGCCCGATACCGCCCTGCGGATAGATATCATGAACCAGTTCAGTTACTTCCTGCCGCATCTGCTGGCGCTGAGCTGTTCGTCACCGTTCTGGCAGGGACGCGATACGGGGTTGGGATCTTACCGTCTGACGGTCTTTGACAACCTGCCACGCACCGGTCTGCCGCCTCGCTTTGACGGCTGGGGGCAGTATGAACGATCCGTCCAGGTTATCATCGACAGCGGGTTGATCGAAGACAGTTCCAAAATCTGGTGGGATCTGCGGCCGTCCGCCAACTTCCCGACTTTGGAGACACGGATTTGCGACGTGTCCCCACGGCTCGACGATGCGGTTGCTTTGGCGGCGCTCGTGCAATGCATCACGCGTATGCTTTGGCGGTTACGCCGCAAAAATCAACGTTGGCGGATCTATGACAGCTTCCTGATTGCGGAAAACCGCTGGCGCGCGCAGCGTTATGGGGTGACCGAAGGGTTGATTGATTTCGGCGAGGAAACCGTAAAGCCATTTGAAACGTTGATCGACGAGATCTATGACCTGATCGCAGAAGACGCCGAAGTTTTGGGCTGCCAAGAGGAGCTAAAGCCGCTGAAAACCATCGTTGAAGGGGGAACAAGTTCGGATAGGCAGCGCGCTGTCTTTGCCGAGGCTCACGCCGGTGGCGCCGACGAAACAGAAGCCTTGCGCGCAGTTGTGGATCATTTGATCCTTGAGTTTTCCGAAGGCTTGTGACCTTGCCCCTTCCTGTCACCTAAGGGTATGCCGGGACCACACATTCTGCCGGAGACCTGCAATGGATTTTGCCCTGACCGAAGAACAATCCGCCATCTTTGATATGGCGCACCAGTTTGGCCAGGACCGGATTGCGCCCTATGCATTGGCTTGGGAACGCGCTGGCACCATCCCCAAAGAGCTTTGGGCGGAAGTGGGCGAACTTGGCTTTGGCGGGCTTTACGTCTCCGAAGATCAAGGCGGCGCGGGCCTCACACGCCTGGACGCCACGCTGGTGTTTGAGGCGTTGGCAATGGCCTGCCCCTCTGTCGGATCGTTCCTGTCTATCCACAACATGTGCGGCGGCATGATCGACAAGTTTGCCACGGCAGAACAAAAAGCCCGCTGGTTGCCGGATCTTGTGTCGCTCAGCAAAGTTTTTTCTTACTGCCTGACAGAACCGGGCAGCGGGTCAGACGCCGCGGCCCTGCGCACACGGGCCGCACGCGACAACGAAGGGTATCTGTTGAACGGAACCAAGGCCTTTATCTCCGGCGGGGGGTACTCTGACGCTTACGTCTGTATGGTGCGCACCGGCGACGGCGGCCCCAAAGGGGTCTCCGCCATGGTTGTGGAAGACAGCGCGCCGGGGCTGTCTTTCGGGGCGTTGGAGGACAAGATGGGCTGGCGCGCCCAACCTACGGCGCAAGTGCAGTTTGACGATTGCAAAGTGCCGGGCGAGAACCTGATAGGAGACGAAGGGCGCGGGTTTTCCTACGCGATGGCCGGGCTTGACGGCGGCAGGCTCAACATCGCTGCAAGTGCGCTAGGTGCCGCACAAACCGCACTGGATACGGCGTTGCAATATACCGGAGAGCGCAAAGCATTTGGCAAAACCATCGACCAGTTTCAGGGTCTGCAATTCAAGCTTGCCGATATGGAGACCGAGTTGCAAGCCGCCCGCACATTCCTGCGCCAAGCGGCCTGGAAACTGGACAACAAGGCGCCTGACGCCACCAAGTTCTGCGCAATGGCCAAGCGGTTGGTGACAGATGTGTCTTTCAAGGTCGCCAATGATGCGCTGCAATTGCACGGCGGCTATGGATATCTGGCGGATTACGGCATGGAAAAGATCGTGCGCGATCTGCGGGTGCACCAGATTTTGGAAGGTACAAATGAGATTATGCGCGTCATCATCTCGCGCGCCATTCTGGCGGAGCGTGGATAACTTTGCGTCAATTTTCTAATCGAGCTTTCGCGATGCTTTTTGAGCGAAAAGTGCACATAATGAAGATTCAGCATACCGTCCCATTTTGCATAGGAAAACAATGTGATTGAAATCCACATTCGCACAACAGGACGAGCGGGCCGGATTACGTTGCATCGGCCCAAGGCGTTAAACGCGTTAACCTATCGGATGGCGCTGGAGATTGAGGCGGCCTTGGATGTTTGGGCGGATGACGATGCTGTAGATCTTGTGGTGATCGACGCTGAAGGGGATCGCGCGTTTTGTGCGGGTGGAGATATTCAAGACCTCTATGACACAGCGGTCGCAGGGGATTTTGGGTATGGTCGTACGTTTTGGCGGGACGAGTATCGCCTGAACGCCAAAATCGCAGCGTTCCCAAAGCCCTTTGTGGCTTTCATGCAGGGGTTTGTTATGGGCGGCGGCGTTGGTATCTCCTGCCATGGGTCGCACCGGGTGGTGTGTGACAGCACTCAGATCGCCATGCCTGAATGTGGTATTGGTCTGGTGCCAGACGTGGGCGGCTCGCATTTGTTGGCCAATGCGCCCGGGCGGATGGGCGAATACCTCGGCATGTCTGGCGCGCGCATGGGGCCTGGAGATGCAATATATTCAGGTTTTGCAGATACTTACGTTTCGCAATCAAAGTGGTCAGATGTGATCGCAGAATTAGAAGCGTCTGGTGGTGAAAATGTGATCACACGGAATGCAGAGGCACCGCCACCAACAAACCTCTCCGACTTGCAATCAGAGGTCGACCAACTGTTTTCAGGCCAAAATTTCGCGGAAATTTTGTCAGCGATCAGCCGAAGCAACACCGATTTTGCGGCCAAGACGCTCCATACCCTTGGTAAAAAAAGCCCCCTATCCGTGGCCGCAACACCCGACTTGATCGCTGCCTCCCGGGCGGACGGCACTATGTCCGCTGCATTGGCCAACGAATACCGCTTCACCTATCGCTCCGCCTCAGATGGGGATTTTGTGGAAGGTATCAAAGCCACCATCATCGACCGCAGCCATACGCCTGTCTGGCGCTATCCCTCGATGGCGTCGGTGGACCAGAGTACAATCGACGCTATGCTGGCCCCGCTTGGGGACAACGAACTGACCTTGGAGGGGCCATGAAGATCGGCTTTATCGGAATTGGGAATATGGGGGGGCCTATGGCCCGGAATTTGAGCGCAGCAGGCCACAAGGTGACCGGCTTTGACGTTGCCGCGAGCCCGGACGACATAACCATGGCGGCAAGCGTGGTAGAGGCTGCGACCGACCAAGACGTCGTTATCACCATGCTACCAAACGGCGAAATCCTGCAATCCGTGGCCGGGGATATCTTGCCAGTTATGGCAACTGGCAGTCTCTTGCTTGATTGTTCGACAGTGGACGTAACCGCCGCAAAAACCGTGGCGGAGGCGGCAATTGCAACTGGGTTGCTTTTCGTTGACGCGCCGGTTTCAGGCGGGGTTGGCGGCGCGGCGGCCGGCACGCTGACCTTCATGGCCGGAGGCAGCGAAGACGCGTTCAACACAGCAGCACCGCTGTTTGAAATCATGGGCCAAAAAGCCGTGCACTGCGGCGCCGCAGGATCCGGTCAGGCAGCAAAAATCTGCAACAACATGATCCTCGGCGCCACCATGATTGCCACCTGTGAAGCATTCGCGCTGGCGGACAAGCTTGGGCTGGAACGCCAGGCGATGTTTGATGTGGTGTCCACATCCTCTGGGTATTCGTGGTCCATGAACGCCTATTGCCCTGCCCCGGGTGTCGGCCCTGAAAGCCCGTCTGACAACGACTACAAACCTGGATTTGCAGCTGACCTGATGCTCAAAGACCTGCGCCTCAGCCAAATGGCAGCTGAGGGCGTGAACGCGGACACACCTATGGGGAAACGCGCCATGGAGCTTTATGAAACGTTCGTTGAAGGTGAAGACGGTGCAGGCAAGGATTTTTCTGCAATGCTTCCACGATTTACGGCGCGCGGTCGGGAATAACCACCTACTTCTCTTGTTAGCTCACTAACCGCTTAGGGTCTGGGAGCCTCCGGCGGGGATATTTTTAGCCCAAAGAAGAATGGCACCCTTTATTCTTCGGGCATCAAATATCCCGGGGTGAGGCGAAGCCGAGGGGCAGCGCCCCTGACTGGAGCGAAGCGACTAGTAGAAATGCGGCGCAGCCGCGCCTTTTGTGTCAAATGCCTAGTCGATCGCGTAGCGCGAAAAAGGTCATTGCAGCAAACAATGTTGGAGAGCGCAGCGCGCGGCCGCCAGGAAATTCATGGGTCGGCACGCGCGCCATGGCATCGAACTTTTCAGCCTGGCCTCGGATGACATCGGACATCAGCTTGCCGCCCATCGTGGCCATCGCTACGCCGTGGCCGGAATAGCCAGACGCGCTGAGGATATTTCCTGTGACCCGGCGAAAACACGGCATGCGATTGACCGTGATCGCCAGTGTCCCGCCCCACGCGTAGTCCAGCTTTACGTCGGCCATCTGCGGATAGATTTCCACCAGCGGCTTTTTGACAAGGGCGCGGATGTCATTTGGGAACCGGTAGCCATAGGTCTCGCCGCCGCCGAAAACCAACCGATTATCCGCACTGCGCCGCCAGTAGTTCAGCACAAACTTAGCATCACAAACCGCCACGTCTTCGCGGATCAGGTCGGTTGCCGCGTCATCTGACAGTGGTTCTGTGGTGGCGATAAAGTTGTTGATCGGCATGACGCGGGCGGCCACGTCGTCTTCCAGCGCGCCCAGGTAGCCGTTGCAAGCCAGCAAGACATGGCTTGCTGTGACTGTCCCTTTATCGGTACTGACATTTGCCGGATCGGCTTTTGTCAGGCCCGTAACCTCGGACATTTCGTAAATATGCGCACCGGCGTCTGCCGCCGCCTTGGCAAGACCAATCGCGTAATTAAGGGGGTGTATATGCGCGCCCCCCCGGTCGATAGAACCGCCCTCAAACTTGTCCGATCCCACCAGCGCGCGGGTGGCGGCGCGGTCCAGAGGCTCAATCTGGTCATAGCCGTAGTTGGATGCCATAAACTCTGCTTCTTCGTGGTAGTCTGGCACCTCTTTTGCGCGGTGTGTCACATGGGCGATCCCGGGTTTCCACGCTGCAGGGATATTGTGCGTATCTATCAGTGATTTCACCAGCGCCTTGGCATCCTCCGAGATATCCCACAAAAGCCGCGCATCGGATTTGCCCACCATACTTTCAAGCGTACGCTGATCAGCCCGCTGCCCCGAACCCACCTGCCCGCCGTTCCGGCCAGACGCCCCCCAGCCAACGCGGTGCGCCTCTATAACCGCCACATCGTACCCTGCCTGGGCCAGATGCAGCGCGGCAGAAAGCCCCGTGAACCCGGCACCAATGACACAAACGTCTGCGTTTTGCGCGCCCTGTAGCGGCGGGAAAGGTGCCAGATCTGTGGCTGTGGCCGCATACCAGCTGTCGGGGTATCGGCCGTGTTGATCGTTGGCGTGTAAAAGGTTCATACGGTCATCAACAGGTGTTCCCGTTCCCACGGGCTGATCACTTCCTGAAACTCTTCAAATTCCATCCGTTTCGCAGCTTTGTAGACGAAGGTGAAATCTTCCCCCATCACCTGTGCCAGCGCGGGACAATTGTCGAGCAGATCGAGCGCCTGATAGATGGACCGCGGAATATCGCGTTCTGCCTCATACGCTTCGCCTTCCACCGCGCGGCGCGGCGCAATTTTTTCGCGCAAACCCAACAATCCGCAGGCCAGCGACGCCGCTAAGCCAATGTAGGGGTTGCAGTCCATGCCAGCCACGCGGTTTTCCACCCGCCGAGCCTGCGGGCCAGATAGCGGCACCCGAATGCCTGTCGTGCGGTTGTTTTCGGCCCATTCCAGATTGATGGGCGCCGAAAAGTTCGCCACATAACGGCGGTAGCTGTTCACATACGGAGCGATAAAGAGCGTGGCCGCAGGTAGATAGGTTTGCAGGCCGCCGATGAAATGCCCAAAAGCATCCGTGGCGCTCTCATCTGCGGCGGTAAAGATGTTCTGGCCGGTTGCGATATCCAGAATGGAGTGGTGGATGTGCATGGCCGACCCCGGCTGATCTGCCATGGGTTTTGCCATAAAGGTCGCATAACAGTCGTGGCGCAAAGCTGCTTCTTTGACCAAACGCTTGAAGTAGAAAACTTCGTCCGCAAGGGCCACCGGATCGCCGTGCTTTAGGTTGATTTCCACCTGCCCCGCGCCGCCTTCCTGAATGATCGTGTCGATCTCAAACCCTTGTGCTTCGGCAAAGTCATAGATGTCGTCGATCACTGGACCGTATTCATCTACGGCGGTCATAGAGTAGGCCTGCTGGCTGGCGGCCCGGCGCCCGGTACGCCCCATCGGCGGTTCAACTGGCATATTGGGGTCGGTGTTGCGCGCAACCAGGTAAAACTCCATCTCAGGCGCCACAACGGGTTTCAGACCCATGTCTGCATACTGGGCCAAAACGCGGCGTAATACATTGCGCGGCACCAGCGGCACGTCGTTGCCATCCAGATCCGTGACGTTGTGGATCACTTGCAACGTCACATCGCTGCCGGTCCAGGGGGCGGCAGTGGCGGTGGCGTAATCAGGCGTCAGCACCATGTCGCCTTCGGTGTACTGATGCTCGATTTCTTCCAGTTCCACGTAGGACCCGGTCACAGTCTGATAGTAGATTGAATCGGGCATATACATGCTTTCGCGGCGCGCAAATTTACGTGCTGGCATGGCCTTACCGCGAGAATTGCCGGGCGTGTCCCCAATGATGCATTCAACCTCATCCAAGCGGCGCCCGTCTAGGTATTCGCGCGCCGCCTCCGGCGCGTCCTTCATCCAATCATACTGCATGATCCACCGGCGCATGTGCTTTAAAAAACGCTGCAAATTCAGTGGCAAGATCGGCGCCTGCTACCGGTTGGTGGGCCTGCGCGATGGCTGTCGCGCGCATTTCTTCTGGCACCACGCCTTTGGCGCGGTGTTCCAAAAGACCGATTAGATAGTCAGGCGTGAATTCTGGGTGAGGCTGCACCGTGGTGATGTGATCGCCAATGGCAAAACCTGCGTGCGCGCAAAAATCTGTAGATGCGGTTGTACGTGCACCCGGCGGCAAATCCATCACCTGATCCTGGTGGTAGCCAAAAAGCGGCACTGTTCGCCCGTCAGCGAAATCATATTCAACCCGCCCCACAGACCAGCCACCAGCGAATTTCTCCACCCGTCCACCCAGTGCCTGCGCGATGATCTGGTGGCCAAAGCACACCCCGATCATTGGTAGTTTTGCGGCATGAACCGCGCGGATATGATCTGCTAGCGGTGCTATCCACGGGTGATTTTCATAGGCGCCGTATTTGGACCCTGTGATCAACCAGCCGTCGCAGGCATTTGCAGATGCAGGGATCTCCATTGCGTTCACGTCATAAACGCGAAAGTCAAAGCCATGACCGGCCAGAAACCTCTGGAAAATGTCGCCATATTGCCCAACTTGTGGGACCAGCTCTTCTGGCACCGGGCCGGTTTGCAGGATGCCTATACGCATCGTTTCACCCAATTTTTGCTTGTCCCTTGTGCCTACACCCAGGCCGCAGGGCTGGGCAAGGCTGGACTTCTTACCCGGGGGGTGGGAAAGACAACCGCAACTCACCTTAGGCATCAGAGGTTTGATCCCATGAACATTCAATCCCCAAAACTCAAGGCAAAGGATAAACCGGACCTGGGCCCCTTCCAGTGGGACGATCCGTTCATGTTGGAAGACCAACTGACCGAAGAAGAGCGCATGATCCGCGACAGCGCCCGCGCCTACGCTCAGGATAAGCTGATGCCGCGCATCAAAGACGCCTTCGCGGATGAGACGGTGGAGCCGGGCATCTTTCGTGAAATGGGTGAAATGGGCCTGCTGGGCACCACAATTCCAGAGGAATACGGCGGCATCGGTGCTGGCTATGTAACCTACGGCCTTGTGGCGAGAGAGATTGACCGGGTCGATGCCGGTTATCGGTCTATGATGTCGGTGCAATCGTCTTTGGTGATGTACCCGATTTACGCTTATGGATCCGAAGATCAGCGGCAAAAGTACTTGCCGGGGTTGGCCGCAGGCACCTCTATCGGCTGTTTTGGCCTGACGGAGCCGGACGCCGGGTCTGACCCCGCTGGTATGAAGACGGTCGCGAAAAAGACCGACACAGGCTACATTTTGAACGGCGCAAAGATGTGGATCTCCAACGCGCCGATCGCCGATGTTTTTGTGGTCTGGGCTAAATCAGAAGCGCACGGCGGTAAAATCCGCGGCTTCATTCTTGAAAAAGGCATGCCCGGGCTGAGCGCGCCGAAGATCGAAGGCAAAATGAGCCTGCGTGCCTCCGTGACCGGTGAGATTGTCATGGAAGGTGTTGAGGTGGGCGAAGACGCCCTGATGCCCGGCGTGCAAGGTCTGAAAGGCCCGTTTGGCTGTTTGAACCGGGCGCGTTTTGGCATTGGCTGGGGATCCATGGGCGCGGCTGAATTCTGTTGGCACGCAGCACGTCAATACGGGCTTGACCGGGTGCAGTTTGATCGCCCCATTGCCCAAACCCAATTGTTCCAGCGCAAGCTGGCGGACATGCAATCGGAAATTGCACTTGGTCTACAAGCGGCCCTGCGCGTTGGGCGGCTGATGGATGAGGCACGCGCCGCGCCAGAGATGATTTCAATCCTCAAACGCAACAACTGTGGCAAAGCTCTCGACATCGCGCGCATGGCCCGCGACATGCACGGCGGCAACGGGATCAGCCTGGAATACCACGTGATGCGGCACCTGATGAACCTTGAGACCGTGAACACTTACGAGGGCACCCACGACGTACACGCGCTGATCCTGGGTCGCGCCCAGACCGGCCTGCAAGCGTTCTTTTGATCTAAAAGGCGCTTCGCACGACTATCAGTCGCTTCGCTCCCGTAAAGGGGGCGGTGCCGCTGGGCGCGACGATTGCACCAAAACGGGGTCCTCGGTGTCCGGGCCTAAAGACCCAATCTGGGTGCGAACTGGTCTAGCCCGTCTTTCAACTGCCCGCGCGCCGGGTCCATGTGAAGCCGCAGCGTTTGGTTGAAACCACCCTCGGTGTTGAGGTCAGCAATTGCAGACGCCAACGTTTCGATCTGAGGGATATAACCGCCCAAGAGCGCCTTAATGTAGGCTTCGGCCCCATTTGCATCGCCGGTGTGTTGCGCCAACCATGAGGCCGTTTCTTGCATCTGTGCAAAAGTGACGGACGCCAAGGAGCATGCCGCGAAATGGGCGTTCAGGGCTTTTTCATCCCGACACGGAATGATGATGTTCTTGGACCCGAATAACTCTTCCAAAACAAGGCTTTCCGGAGTTACCGGCAGCGGACAGCTGCCTGTCGCGATAAACGGCAGCGGGATAAAAATGGCGAAATTCGTGGCGGGGGCGCATAGATCTGCGAGGTCTGCCAGCGGGACATCTGCCATGACGGACAAAACGGACTGATCCGCCCGGAACGGCAGGTTTGGCAACACTGCGCGTGCTGTGTCGGCCATCAGGCAGAGGATCAAAATATCGCTGTTGGCCACAACTGCATCGTTTGGGGCAACACTGACCTCCTCAAAGGCGTCGGAAAGTTCCGTGGCTGTGTTGTGCGAGCGCTCCGATACCAGGATTTGGTGACCTTGCCCTGATAGCCCTTTGACCATCGCGGCCGCGATGGCGCCGGTGCCCAGAAATCCTACTTTGGCCATGCCGCCCTCCTGTTTTGCGCACATCTGTACCTGCCATATGCACAAACGCAATCACCAGCCGCATTGGGCTGGTGATCAAACGCTCTTTTGAAAGGATCGCGTTAGCCGCGCAGGCGTTGGCCTTTGGGATCGAAAGGCGGCTCGCCCAAGATCGTGGCTTTGTGCGGGAGACCCAGAACAGCAACTTCCACCTCGGTGCCAGGGTTCGCATAAGGCGTTTTGATCATCGCCAGCGCGCAGGACTTGTCGACAGTGAAGCCATAAGCGCCGCTGGTGATGCGGCCCACGGGCGTGCCGTCAGCCAGGAAAATCGGTTCCCCGCCAGAACTGTCGGCCTCATGTGGCGTGTCAATGGTCAGGGACACAAGACGTTCGCGCGGCTCTTTATCTTTGATCGCCAGATAGGCGTCTTTGCCCAGAAACTCGGGCTTTTCGAGCTTGATCAGCCGTTCAAACCCGACTTCTTGCGGCCAGTACTCAGGCGAATACTCACGGCTCCACGATCCGTAACCCTTCTCGATCCGCAAGCAGCCGAGCGAACGCCCGCCCACAGGCATGATGCCGAGGTCCTTGCCGGTTTCAAAGAGCGCGTTCCAGAGTTTTTCCTGATCCTCTTCCTTGACGTAGATCTCCCAGCCAAGGTCGCCCGTGAAACTGACGCGGATGCCAATCGCCTCGCAGCCCGCGATGGTGAACTGCTTTGAGCGCATGAACTTCCAGCCCTCATTGGATAGATCAGCCTGCGTCATGCGGGCCAAGAGTTCCCGCGACTTGGGTCCGGCCACGTTGAAGCCGCAATAGTCGTCGGTCACGGTTTCAAATGTGGTGCCTTCTGGCAGGTCCACCATCTGGAAGTAGCGTTGGTGGTAACGTTCCCCAATGCCGGTGCCGATCATGAAGAAGTGGTCATCGGCGAGCTTGGTTACCGTGAAGTCGCCTGCAATGCCGCCGCGAACGCCCAGCATAGGTGTCAGGCAGGACCGCCCGACCTCTTTAGGTACATGGTTGGCGATCAGCTTGTCGATCCACGCGGATGCGCCGGGGCCCTTGATCTCGTATTTTCCGAAGTTTGAAACGTCGACCACGCCCACGTTTGTGCGCAGGTTGCGGCATTCGCGGCCCACCGGCTCAAACCAGTCCTGACGCTTGAAGCCGTAGTTCTCTTTGCCCTCGACACCTTCTCCTGCGTACCACAGCGGGTGTTCCCAACCGTAGTTGAGCCCGTGTACAGCGCCCATTTCCTTCTGACGTTTGTAGATCGGACGCATGCGAGTTTCGCGGCCCGCGTCGCGTTCCTCAAACGGGAAGTGAATTGCGAAGCGCTTGGAGTACTGATCCGCCACCTTTTCTTTGGTGAAGCGCTTGTCAGCCCAGTGGCCGAAGCGCGACACGTCCCAAGGGAACATGTCTAGCTCCGGCTCACCTTCCACAATCCACTGCGCGGACATCAGGCCAAGGCCACCGGACTGGGAGAATCCGGGGATGATGCCACAGCAGCAGAAGTAGTTCTTAAGTTCCGGTACCGGGCCGTAGAGCGCGGCCGAATCCGGCGACCAGATCATCGGGCCGTTGATGACGCGTTTGATGCCAGCCTCTGCGGCCACCGGCACGCGGTCCATCGCACGCATGATGTTGTCCATGATGCGGTCAAGGTCGTCGTCGAATAGCTCGTGTCCGAAGCCGCCCGGCGTGCCCTCTTCCGCCCAGAACCGTACGTCTTTTTCATACGCGCCGATCAACAGGCCGTTGCCTTCCTGACGCATGTAGTATTCGCCGTCCCGGTCTGCGACCGACGGCAGGCGGTAGCCCATATTTTCGATTTCTGGGATGGTCTCAGTGACCAGATACTGGTGCTCAGTCGGTTGCAGGGGAAGTTTGATCCCTGCCATAGCTGCCACTTCACGCGCCCACAGACCGCCTACATTCACTACCCATTCTGTGTGGATGTTGCCATTGGGGGTTTCTACGATCCAGGACCCGTCGGGTTGTTGGATGGTGGCTGTGGCCGGGCAAAATCGGTTGATTTCGGCACCCATCGCCCGCGCGCCGGCCGCGTAGGCCATGGTCACGCCTGATGGATCCACGTTGCCGCCGTCTTCTTCAAACATGATGCAGCGCACACCGTCGAGGTTCAGCAGCGGGTTCTTTTCCAGCGCCTGTTCAGGTGTCAGCTCATAGAACTTCTCTTGAAAGTACCGAGCCTTGGCTTCTTGCAAGCGCAATTGGTGTTCGCGATCCTCGGACTGGGCCAGATAGATCGAACCAGGCTGGAAAACACCGCAGCCCTGGCCTGTCTCTTTCTCCAGCTCTTTATACAGGTTCATCGTATAGTACTGGATCTTGGAGATGTTGTTGTTGTCATGCAGCCCGTGCAGGTTCGCCGCCGCGTGCCAGGTGGACCCTGACGTCAATTCATCGCGTTCCAAAAGGACCACGTCTCGCCAGCCAAGCTTGGCCAGATGGTAGAGGATAGAGCAGCCGATCAGACCACCCCCGATGACAACTGCTTGCGCGTGGGTTTTCATATACATGGTTCCTTCTTGCCCGCGCAGCTTTGCGGCAAAGTCCCGGTTGCCACCAAGAATTTCGCGTCTATAAGGGGTGGTTATGCATTCGCGTAACAGATGGTAATAGTGCCATGGCCCTGCCCGATTTGGATCTTTTAGAAACGTTTCTGACGGTAGCCGAGCATCAGTCGATTTCTGATGCGGCCCGCACGCTGGAACTGACACAGCCTGCAATCACCAAGAAAATCAAGCGGTTGGAAGAGGCTGTGAACGTTACCCTGATCGACCGCAACACCCGGCCCCTGCAATTGACCGAAGCCGGAGAGGTTTTGCGCGGGCGCGTGCCAGCCCTGCTTACAGAGGCCCGCGAGTTGATGACGGACATGCGCGTTTTGTCAGGTCGCACGCTGCCGGTACTGCGGATTGGGATGTCCGACACGTTAAGTGAGATTTTGGGTGCTGAATTTGTGGGTGCCATGACCCACTACGCAGAACTGGTTGAGTTGAAATCCGGCATCTCGCCCTGGTTGGAAACCGCTTTTCGAGCGCGTCACTTTGATCTGGCAGTGGACAGCCCACCTTTTGTGGACACAGCCGGTTTGGGCATGTCGCTGCTTTTTCGGGACCCCTATGTGGTGGTGCTGCCGCAGGACATGGCCGAAAAGCCATTGGATGAGGTTTTTGCCCGTGAGAACTACGTGGGTTATGGGCGGTCCTCAAAGTTCGGCGCGGCGATCACGAGTACGCTGACGCGGTTGGGCGTAAAAAAGCCCACACGGTTCAATTTTGACAGCACACAAAGCCTGCTGCGTTTTGTTCAAACTGGCTATGGCTGGGCCGTGACCTCAGCGTTTTGCCTGTTGCAAAGCCCGCAGGCCCTGAAAGATGTGACCGTACTTCCCTGCCCCCAAAGTACCCCGCGCGATTTCATGCTGCTGCACCGCGAAGGTGAAACAGACGCCGTAGCTTCAGAAGCGGCTGCGCGGTTCCAATCAGTTTTTGGGCAACTGGCCCAAGGCCCTTGGGCGCGCAACGCACCGATTGCAGCGGAGATGATCCGGGCTGTTAACGGATTGGAAACAAAGGAATGACAGGGATTGCGCGGCCAGCGTGCCGCGCCTAAATATGGGCGTATCTTACCGGAAGATCTGAATGGCATTGAAGCCCAAAAAAGTGAAACGTCCCCGCCGCCCGAGCGTTTTCGCGCGTCTGCGCGGGAACTTCCTGACCGGCCTTGTGATCGTCCTTCCGGTGGCACTGACAATCTGGATGGTCTGGGCGTTTGTCGGTTTTGTGGACGACAGCGTCCTGCCGTTGGTACCCGGCGCCTGGCAACCCGAGGCGGATATTCGCGGCTACGGTGTGATCGTTTTCTTGATCTTCACGACGATCATCGGGGCCATTACCAAAGGCCTCTTTGGCCGCCAGTTGGTCAGATATGTCGAAAGCCTTGTGGACCGGATGCCGGTGGTGCGTACGATCTACAACGGCGTAAAACAGATCGTTGAAACGATCCTGAACCAGTCAAACAACTCGTTTGAGAAAGCCTGTTTGGTGGAATACCCGCGCCGGGGCATCTGGGCGATTGCCTTTGTGTCCACCCGCACGCGAGGCGAGATTGTTGAAAAGGCCGAACAGGAGATGATGCTGTCGGTCTTTTTGCCAACCACCCCCAACCCCACCAGCGGGTTTCTTTTGTTTCTGCCCCGCAAAGACGTGATTGTGCTGGATATGGATGTGGAAGCAGCCGCGAAGCTGGTGATTTCCGCTGGTCTGGTCATGCCGCCGTCGAAGGCAGAAATTGAGGCGGGACGCGCCAAAGACATTCGCACGCCAGAGACCGCAGCAAAGCAGTGATCCAGGCAATTTTAACGGGATACTTTACGGCGTTAAGCCTGATCCTGGCCATCGGCGCACAAAACGCCTTTGTCCTGCGTCAGGGCCTGCTGCGCGCCCATGTGTTTGTGATCTGTCTCTTTTGCGCCGTCTCGGACGCGTTGCTCATCACGGCCGGGGTTTTGGGATTCGGGGAATTGGTCACGCTTTATCCCGCGTTTCCGGCGATCTTGGCAGTCGCCGGGGCCGCATTTTTGCTGGTCTACGGTTTCACCCGCTTTCGCGCGGCGCACGCTGGAACGTATGAAATGGAATTGTCAGGCGATAGCCCCGGACTTTGGGCCGCTTTGGGCGTGGTTTTCGCCTGCACATGGCTGAATCCCCACGTCTATCTTGATACGCTGGGCCTGATAGGCGCTGTAAGCACCCGGTTTCCCGATCACACTTTGGTCTTTGGCATCGCAGCTTCGGCGGCGTCTTTTTCGTTCTTTTTCGCACTCGGGTATGGCGCACGATTGCTGGCACCGGTGATGACCAGCGCGCGGGCATGGCGCGTGCTGGACGCTGGGATTGGATGTGTGATGTGGTTGATCGCAGCAGGGCTATTCGCCAGCATCATCTGGGGCCACTAGTCACGAGTGCTGGCAACGCCGAAGACATCTCTGGTTTTTGGCGGTGCGGTGAACCGATCAGCAGCACCTTCTCGATAAGCGGCAAAGGCTGCAGACCCCAAAAACGCTTGTTTGCCCGCGTCGTCGTCAAATTCCAAAAGCCCAAGGAATTTTGTCTCATCATCGGTGGAAAATCCTGAATAGTGACATCCAGATACCCCCTCCGATTGAAGGCCCTGGACCAGGTCCCGTAGTGCTTCTTCCTGGGCGGATTTCATGCCCGGTTTCAGGCTGTATTCAACAAGTAGGCTCATGACATATCTCCGTAGCTGTCGTGTCGGCGCACCCAGGCCATGGGCCAGGGCAATTCGGCTTCATCCCGGCCTTTTGGGGTCAAATCCAAATACTGGTAAGTGGAATTCATGTTGTCGAGCCCTCGGGAATACGTCGAATAGGTATGATAGACAGATGCGCCTTCGCACACAAAAACTGATATCCCCGGCAGCTCTTTCATGTCGCCTTGTTTCGGACGGTAGTTGTATTGTCCCCCGGCCCCGTCAAAAGTCACCCCGTAATCATGGTTGAACCGGGAACCTGCGCAAGACACCCAGTCGAAGTCCCAGCCCATGCGGGCTTTGTACGCTTCGATCTGATCCAGAGAAGCCGTCGAAACCGACACAAAGGCGGTGTCGCGCGCCGCCAAATGGGCTGTGGTTCCGTTAAATGTATCTGCCCATAGCGAACAGGATGCGCAGCCAGCATCCCAATCGTCGCCAAACATGAAGTGCTGGACGATAAGCTGGCTGTGATCCCCAAAGAGGTCCCGCAAATTCAGCGGTCCATGTGTGGACTGAAATTCGTAGTCATCGGTCACTGCAACCCAAGGCAATGTCCGGCGCCGCGCGGACAGCGCATCTCTGGCCTTTTGAAAGGCTTTCTCTTCAGCCAAAAGGTCGAGCCGCGCCGCGTTCCAATCCTGTCGGGTAACAATGTTTGGCATCGAGGCCTCCCTAATTTAACAATATTGTTAAATTAGGTAAACAAGGGCCGCGCGTCAATCCCCGCAGGCTGCCCGAATTGCGGCCATATTGTCAGCATAGTGCGCCGGTGTTCCGCCTTTGAAAACGGCAGACCCTGCAACCATCGCGTCAACACCTGCTGCGCGGGCGAGCGGTGCTGTTTCAGGCGTCACGCCCCCGTCAATTTCCAGCCAGATCGGACGATCGCCGATCATATCGCGTACCCGCTGCATTTTTGGCAGTTGGCTGTGCAGAAATTTCTGACCGCCAAAGCCCGGATTCACGGTCATGATCAAGATCAGGTCCAGCTTGTCCATCACATACTCGATGGCACTTTCTGAGGTCGCCGGGTTGAGCGCCACACCCGCCTTACAGCCAAGATCGCGGATCACAGATAGCGAGCGGTCAAGGTGAGTTGTCGCCTCCGCATGGACAGTGATGATGTCCGCCCCTGCCCTGGCATAAGCTTCCAGATATTCATCAACCGGCGAGATCATGAGGTGCACGTCCATGACCGTTTTGATGTGCGGCCGAATGGCTGCGCAAACATTGGGGCCGATGGTCAGGTTTGGCACAAAATGCCCGTCCATCACATCCACATGCACCCAGTCGCAGCCCTGGTCTTCTATCGCGCGGACCTCTTCACCGAGGCGGGCAAAGTCCGCAGACAAAATAGACGGCGCAATTTTCAGCGGTCTGGATGGATCGAAATCTAACATGTGGTCCCCCGGTTTTGACGCCTGATACCGGGTGGACGGCGGGCGATCAACCGAGGATGGCGTCGGTTTCAGCCACCAGGCGGTCTATGGTGGCGCGCGTCGTCTCCGCCCGTGCCAGACCGACGCCCTGCCCCGACCACAGCGACACCGCATCCGGCAAATCTGCTGCAGCACTGGCTGCACGAAGCGGTCCTGTTGCCGCATTCATCAGCGGAAAGTCCGGCCAATCGTCGACGGATGCCATTTCTTTGGCGTAAGCATTTGTGATCGTCCGCGCCGAGCGCCCGGAAAAAGCGCGCGAGGCCATCGTGTCATCACCTGTTGCCCGTACGACCGCCTCTTTGTGGACCTCTGGCACGGCCGATTCCGGGCTGGCCAGAAAGGCGGTGCCAACCTGCACGCCAGAGGCTCCAAACGCAAAGGCCGCCGCGATGCCGCGCCCGTCTGCGATGCCACCCGCAGCAATTACCGGCAGGCTGGTTGCATCCACCACCCGCGGCAACAAAGAAAAGAGGCCAGCCACGTCACCTTCCGGACCCAAAAACCACCCGTTGTGGCCGCCCGCCTCCGCCCCCTGGGCGATGATCGCGTCAGCGCCGTGATCTTCGAGCCAGCGCGCCTCTGCCGCTGAAGTTGCAGACGACAAGATTATGATTTTTGCATCTTTCAGCCGGGCAACTTCTTCGGATGCCGGTAACCCAAAATGGAAAGACGCGACGCGGGGACGCAATTCAAGCAGGACATCACACATGGCCGCATCAAAAGGCACGTTGTTTTCCGACGGCGCGGTAATTTCTGACACGCCAAAGTGCTCGTACCACGGCGCCAAACGCGCGACTGCCGCAGCGTTGATACCTGGATCTACATGCGGTTTTTCATGGCAAAAGAAGTTGAGATTTATGGCACCGTTCGACCTTTTCAGCGCTTGTGACGCGTCAACCCGGACTTTGTCAGGCGACATCATCGCGCAGCCAAGTGACCCCAGCGCCCCAGCCCCGGCAGCCGCAATCGCCATCGCTGGGGTGGAGGCCCCGGCCATCGGCGCCTGAATAATAGGCGTGCGAATACCCAATAGTTCCGTCAATCTGGTGTCTTGCCAAGTCATGAGGTCAACCTAACCGGTGGCGTCCGTTGCCGCCAGCCCTTGCAAACTCAGGGATGCTGCGCATAAGCGTCGCCTAGAAAGGAACTTGCATGCTCAAAACCCGGATAATCCCATGCCTCGACGTGGCAGACGGCCGAGTTGTGAAGGGTGTCAACTTTGTTGATCTGGTCGATGCCGGTGATCCGGTCGCGTCTGCTCGCGCCTACGATGCTGCCGGGGCGGATGAGTTGTGTTTTCTGGATATTGCCGCGACCCATGAAAACAGGGGAACGATGTTTGATGTGGCCCGACGCACGGCGGAACAATGTTTCATGCCACTGACCATTGGTGGCGGCGTACGTGTGCCGGACGATGTGCGCGCACTTTTGCTTGCAGGGGCAGACAAGGTCAGTTTCAACTCCGCTGCCGTGGCCAACCCAGACGTTGTCGCGGACAGCGCCAACCGCTTTGGCGCCCAATGCATCGTTGTGGCGATCGATGCCAAGACCGTTGCGCCAGGCAAATGGGAAATATTCACCCACGGCGGACGACGCGGGACTGGCATTGATGCGGTCGATTTTGCCAAATTGGTGGAATCGAAAGGTGCCGGGGAAATTCTCCTGACGTCGATGGATCGTGACGGCACGCGCGCGGGTTTCAACATTGCGCTGACCCGTGCAATTTCTGATGCGGTCAGGATCCCAGTGATTGCCAGTGGTGGTGTAGGCACCCTCGATCATTTGGTGGAAGGTGTCACCGAGGGCGGCGCCAGTGCGGTTTTGGCGGCCTCGATCTTTCATTTTGGGGACTACACCATTGCCCAGGCGAAGGCGCATATGCATAAGGCGGGCGTTCCCGTCCGCCTATGAGGTTGTTTTCTGATGCCGAATGTACTGACCCGATTGGCCCGGACCATTGAAGCGCGTCAGGGCGCCGACGAAAAAAGCTCCTACACGGCCAAGCTTTTTTCGCGCGGGCCCGAAAAATGTGCGGAAAAGTTCGGCGAAGAAGCGGTAGAGGCGATTATAGCTGCTGTTAAGGGCGATACGCAGAACCTTCGAGAAGAAGCGGCAGATGTTATGTTCCACCTTTTTGTGATGCTGAGCGCACGGGGCGTGCGTTTTGAAGATGTGCTGGAAGAGTTGGAGCGCCGGGAAGGCACGTCCGGGATCGTGGAAAAACAAGCGCGAAAAAAGTGAGTCTTGCAGAATTTTGGGTATTACAGAGCTTTGATTTTGATCGCTTATTGCGAGGGCTACCTTCCTCCCAAGACGCGTAAGGAGTTACGCGTAGCCACATACGCGCAACTCCTTACGCGTAACCCATTACGCGTTTTCTGTTACGCGTAAGACCTTTCTCAAGCAATCGGCCAGGGTGCGTGTCTCCCCCCTTGCACGCCGAAGCCAGCAGGTTTATGTGACCGCCTTGAGCAGAGCCAAGGCGCAACAATGCAAAACATCGTCCTCGTTATCCTTTTGATCATCGCACTTGCGCTGATCCTGATCGTATTGATGCAACGCTCAGAAGGCGGCGGCCTTGGGATCGGCGGTGGCGGTGGCGGCAATATGTCCGGGCGCCCACCGGCCTCTCCGTTGGCAAAGGTTACCTGGGCTCTGGGCGCTGGCTTCATGGCTGCTTCGCTGGCACTTACCGTTATTGCCAACCAGGACGCAGCCACCACGTCGGTTATTGACCGGGTTGGCACGGACCGCCCACAAGCTGACGCGGATGACAGCCCTAGCACACCGTTGGGTGCTGACCTGCTGCCCCCTACACCAGAGGCGGACCCAACTCAGCCACCAAGCGCAGAAAACTAAAGCCGTTCAACCGCCGCAAACCACCGATAGAATATCCGCTGTCTAGTAGGGTTTTTGCGACATCTTGTTGAGCTTCTTTTCTTCTTCAGCAAGGGCCTTGGACAAATCTGTTATGTCTTTGCGCGCTTTCTTAACCTGATCTTCCAGACTTTTGAGTGCGGTGTCGAACTTGCTAGACTCCAAGTTCTTTCGCATCTCTGTGATCTTCTTGGTCATGTCGTGGACACCAAAACCCCGTCGGTGAATGTATCTTGTGGCAATGATGCGAAACTTGTCACCATGTTCACCGGGTTTGAACTTTCCCGCGCCTTCAACGATCAAGGCATCCAGTTCATTCCGCTTCTTGGTCAGGTCCTTTAGCGCCGCTTCCTTTTTTGCGCGGACTGCGCCCTTTTCCTTTTTCAGATTGCCAATCAATTTCTCAAGCACCGGCAAAGGCATACCGATCTTGTCCATGGTTTTCTTGAGTTCTTTGACCGCCGCGATCTGCTTTTTGACGTCCTTTTGACTGAAGGCCGGCAAGAAAACGATCTCACCGGGGAAAATCAGATCAGGGGTACGCTTTTCTTTTTTGATCTTGGACTTAAGCCTGCTGTTGTAGGGTGCGTTATAGATCTTTTCCCAGTCTTTCGGCGGGAATCCCGCGGCTTTGACGATGTTCCACAGGCTGTCGCCTTTTTTAACTTTGTAGGGTTTGACCTCTACCGCAATTGCAATGCTCCAAATCTGAAAATTGATAAAATCTGACACAATCTGCGCGACGAACAGATGTCCCGTCAACTTTTTTGCACTGATGGGGACGGGTTCAGGGTGCATCATCCCTTGCCCCGGCTGCGCGAATCCTGATATCCTTAAATCCCGTGGGCACCGCAAAATTGCCGGTCGCTCTGCCAAAAAATGAGAGCAGTTTCACGGGGGGTAGCACCAAAATGGCGCGCTATATTTTCATTACAGGTGGTGTTGTGTCTAGCCTTGGCAAAGGCTTGGCAAGTGCCGCATTGGGTGCGCTTTTGCAGGCACGCGGGTTTTCTGTGCGGCTGCGCAAACTGGATCCTTACCTGAACGTTGACCCCGGCACGATGAGCCCGTTTGAACACGGCGAGGTATTTGTCACCGATGATGGCGCCGAAACTGACCTGGACCTGGGGCACTATGAACGCTTCACTGGGGTGGCTGCGCGCCAAACCGATAGCGTATCGTCCGGGCGGATTTATTCAACTGTGCTGGAAAAAGAACGCCGCGGTGACTACCTCGGCAAGACCATCCAGGTTGTTCCGCATGTTACCAATGAAATCAAAGACTTCATCGCCATAGGTGACGATGAGGTGGATTTCATGCTGTGTGAAATCGGTGGCACGGTGGGCGACATCGAAGGCCTGCCGTTTTTTGAGGCTATTCGCCAATTTGCCCATGGGCGACCACGCGGGGATTGCATTTTTATGCATCTCACGCTCCTGCCCTACCTCAACGCCAGCGGCGAGTTGAAAACAAAACCAACTCAGCACTCAGTCAAAGAATTGCAATCCATCGGGATCGCACCTGACGTGCTCGTATGCCGGTCCGAACACCCGATACCCCAAAAGGAACGCGAAAAGCTGGCTCTCTTTTGTAACGTGCGGCCCGATGCGGTGATCGCGGCATATGACCTGCCGTCGATCTATGACGCGCCTCTGGCCTACCACAAAGAAGGATTGGACCAGGCTGTGCTAGATGCCTTTGGCATTAATCCAGCCCCGCGCCCGCAACTGGCCAAATGGGAAGACGTGTCCGACCGGGTTCATAACCCGGACGGAGAAGTAAAAGTCGCCATCGTTGGCAAATACACCCAGCTTGAAGACGCCTATAAATCCATTGCTGAGGCGCTGACACACGGCGGCATGCATTCGCGGGTCAAGGTTCGGGCTGAGTGGGTGGATTCCGAAATTTTCGAACGCGAAGACCCGGCCGCCCACCTCGAAGGTTTCAACGCTATCCTTGTACCTGGCGGGTTTGGCGAACGCGGCACAGAAGGCATGATCAAGGCCGCGCAATTCGCACGTGAGCGGGCGGTGCCGTACCTTGGTATCTGTCTCGGTATGCAAATGGCGGTGATCGAGGCATCCCGAAATCTCGCCAAAATCAAAGACGCAGGGTCAGAGGAATTTGACCACGAAGCAGGCGCCAAACGCTTTACGCCAGTGGTCTACCACCTGAAAGAATGGGTCGAAGGCAACCGAACGATTGAGCGGGCGGTTGACGACGACAAGGGCGGTACAATGCGACTGGGCGCCTACAACGCATCCCTCAAAGACGGCAGCCAAGTGGCTGATATCTATGGCGCACAGGCCATCAGTGAGCGCCACCGACATCGCTACGAAGTGGACATCAAGTACCGTGATAAGCTGGAAGGATGCGGCCTGACCTTCTCCGGCATGTCCCCCGACGGACGCTTGCCGGAAATAGTAGAGATGACCGACCACCCCTGGTACATCGGCGTTCAGTTCCACCCGGAATTGAAATCCAAGCCGTTTGACCCGCATCCGCTGTTCCGTGAGTTTGTGAAAGCAGCCGTGGAACAGTCCCGCTTGGTTTGAAGCGGAGCTTTATGGCAGGCGGCGCTCTTTCTGCCTGCCCCCTTGCCAGTCAACTCGCGCAGACATACTTCACCCCTATGATACAAGCTCTCCTGGACCTTTTCGCCGCCCCCGCTGACACGCGCCCGAACCTTACGGCGGAGGATGAACGCCTGGCACTTGCCACATTGCTGATCCGTGTGGCCAAAGCAGACGATCATTATCACGCTCAAGAAGTCACCGCTATTTCTGCGGTACTGGGCGACCATTTCGGCCTGCAAAGCGCTGAGTTGGACACGATCCTGACAGAGGCCGAAGAGTTGGAGGCAAAGGCCCCTGACACAGTTCGGTTCACCCGCATCATCAAAGACGCCGTGCCCTATGAAGAACGCGCGTGGGTGATGGAGGCGTTATGGCGCGTGGCCCTGGCCGATGGCAGCCGGGATTACGAAGAAGACAGCCAGCTGCGTTTGATGACCAACCTTTTGGGCGTTAACGATCGGGACAGCGGATTGGCCCGCCAACGCATGATTGCCGCGTTAAAGAATTAGCCTCTACCGCGCGAAAACGCAATCAGATCAGTGGTTTACTACTCACAACAGCCTGGAATTGAATCAATTTGCGGCTTCTGAATGCGGATGTCTTGGCACAAAATAACTCGTGAAAAAAACATAACCTTTGACTGACACAGCCTGCGCCAACATCCTTAAGGTGAATTATTCATCTCTTTAAGTTGCAATTTGGGGTACGACGATGCCGGTTTATGAAATTAATGGACAACAAGTCGAACTCACAGATCGCGAGGCGCAAGACATGGTTCGGCGTCTCTGTCAGCTTGTTGAGCGACAGCTCTTCAATCCACCCCGATTTCGGTTTGACCGCTGGTATGACACCTGGCGGTATCACGAAAATGCAGGTGCCTACTACATTGTCAGGATGATCATAGAAACAGCTGGCGGAGTTGACCTGCCGCCTGCCAGTGAGGCGCGCAGATTGAAGCGTACGCGCGATAGATTGCTCAGACTGATAAATCCGCGTGGCATTAGTCAATTTTTCGATCTTTTTCCAACTTGGCAGAGGCGAAGCTCGTTGTTTTGCAATCGAATGGTGCATTACCAGGACGGAATGGATATTGGCGGCGCGCGAACTGTGCGGGTCTTAGAAGTGACCCGTGACGTATCATTCATAACGCTTCAGGTCTGCGCAGCTTTGTCTACGGCGGGCGCATCTACTGCGGCATCCGCCTCAGTCGGCGCTGGTACGGTTCTGGCGCGTACCGCAGCGACCAATTTTGTTGTGCGCGAGATGCAAAACGGAGCCACCCGCCTAGGCCGTGTCATGGCTGGTGATCCACCATCAACGTCTGAAACCGTTGATCAAATCACCGAATCCGCAATTCTGTCGGTACAAGGCGCGGCCTTAGGCCAACTTGTCGGTTTGTTCATGCGTCCGATGTCTGACGCGATAACATCGACTGCCGTGCGCGAAATACAGCGCGGAAACCTTGCGTCCGGTGTTACTTTGGAAACCGTGAACAGCCAATTGGGTGGTATAATAGAGAACACGATAACCCGATTTATGGGTACCAACGAAGCAGACGTCAGACGGCTTATCCAACAGAACCGAACAGCGAGAGATGGGCGGGTTATGGGCGGGCAAATGGCTGCCGGCCTGATGCGCAACAGAAGCTTCCGCCGCCAACTGGAACAAAACATTGAACGTGCGGCGGATCGAGGACGCTAGTTCAATGTCGAATCCGCGATTTTCGCGGTGGACCTATGGGCGGGCCGCGCAAGAGATGACTTAAAGTCCGAGGTTCTTTGGTGGTAATAATCAGACGAGCGTTGGTCTGTCGGCTCATGAGCCTCTCATAGTACATAGAGAATCTATTGCCCGGTCGAGCGCCCGGTTTCAGAGCTGTCCTAATAGATAACAAAACTCATTTTGTTGCCGTCAAGGTCGCGCACGTATCCGCCGTAAAAACTTGGCCCGTATGCGGGTCTGGGCCCCGGTGCCCCTTCGTCGGTTGCGCCAAGGGTCAGGCAAAGCTTGTGGGCCTCGTCAACCTGCTCTTTGCTTTCACATTTCAGTCCAAGCATACCACCATTGCCGGGCACCGCTTCACCTTTGTCGTAGGGTTGCGCAATCCACACATATGCACCGCCGCGCAGCTTATAGCAGAAAGCGTGCGGCATGTGTTCTGCCACCAGTTTGCCACCGATTTTCGGGAAAACCTCATCATAGAACGCGCGCGCCTTCGGCACGTCGTTTGAACCGAGCATCAAGTAATCAAGTGACATTTCTGCACCTGTAGGTTGGGGCTGTTTGATCTAACACTATCGCGCGGGTTCAACTCGGGCAAACGCCTTCACTTCTGATGCGGCGAAACAGGACCCTATTCCGCCGCCACGCGTTTGGCACCTAACATCTCTTTCAGATACCGCCCGGTGTGACTGCCCTCCGCCTCTGCCACTTTTTCGGGCGTGCCAGTGGCCACGATCTGCCCGCCGCCGTCACCGCCCTCTGGGCCGATGTCGATGATATGGTCTGCGGTTTTGATAACGTCGAGGTTGTGTTCGATCACCAGCACGGAATTACCCTGATCCACCAGTTCATGCAGCACTTCCAACAGCTTACGCACATCTTCGAAGTGCAGGCCGGTCGTTGGTTCATCGAGGATATACAGTGTCTTGCCGGTTGACCGTTTTGACAGCTCTTTCGACAATTTCACCCGCTGCGCTTCGCCGCCTGACAGGGTCGTCGCCTGCTGACCCACCTTGATATAGCCGAGCCCCACCCGCAAAAGCGCCGTCATCTTGTCGCGAATGCTTGGGACGGCTTTGAAGAACTCTTCGGCGTCTTCTACGGTCATATCCAGCACGTCGGCGATGGACTTACCTTTGAACTTCACCTCCAAGGTCTCGCGGTTGTAGCGTTTGCCCTTGCAGGTCTCACATTCCACGTAAACGTCAGGCAGGAAGTGCATCTCGATCTTGATGACACCGTCGCCCTGACAGGCTTCACACCGCCCGCCTTTAACGTTGAAGCTGAAACGGCCGGGTTTATAGCCGCGCGCTTTGGCTTCCGGCAGTCCTGCAAACCAGTCGCGGATCGGTGTGAAAGCGCCGGTATAGGTGGCGGGGTTCGATCGCGGCGTGCGTCCGATCGGGCGCTGGTCGATGTCGATGACTTTGTCGAGATATTGCAGACCCTTGATACCTTCACATGGTGCGGGCGTTTGTTTCGCGCCGTTCAGCCGCATGGACGCGTTCTTGAACAGTGTTTCAATTGTCAGCGTGGATTTTCCGCCGCCAGACACCCCTGTGATGCAGGTAAAGGTGGCCAGTGGAAACTTTGCTGTGACATCTTTCAGATTGTTGCCCGACGCCTTTTCCACCACCAGTTTCTTGCCGTTGCCCTTACGACGGGTGCTGGGCACGGAAATCTCTTTGTCGCCGCGCAGATATTGGCCGGTAATAGACTTTTTGTGGCGGGTGATCTGCGCAGGCGTACCTTCGGCGATGATTACGCCGCCGTGGACCCCTGCCCCCGGCCCGATGTCCAGCACGTAATCCGCCTCCCGGATCGCTTCTTCGTCATGCTCGACCACGATCACGGTATTGCCTTGATCGCGCAGGTTTTTCAGCGTGGTTAGCAGGCGGTCATTGTCGCGCTGGTGCAAACCAATCGACGGCTCATCCAACACATAGAGGACGCCGGTAAGCCCGGACCCGATTTGGCTGGCCAACCGGATACGTTGGCTTTCACCGCCCGAAAGCGTCCCGGCAGACCGCGACAGGGTCAGATAGTTCAGGCCCACGTTCACCAGAAAGCCTAGCCGTTCACGGATCTCTTTGAGGATTGCCCGCGCGATTTCGTTTTTCTGCTTGGTCAGTGTTGCGGGCACATCATCGACCCAATCGAGCGCTTCGGAAATCGACATCGCCACCACTTGGCCCACATGTTGATCCGAGATTTTCACGGCCAACGCCTCCGCCCGCAGGCGGTAGCCGTCACATGCGCCGCACGGGCGGTTGTTCTGATAGCGTTCAAATTCTTCGCGGATCCAACTGGAATCGGTTTCGCGGTAGCGCCGTTCCATATTCGGGATAACCCCTTCGAAAGAGCGGGAAACCTCATACACCCGGCCACCTTCGTCATAGCGAAAGCGGATCTCATCCTCGCCGGAACCGTAGAGCATCACTTGCTGCACATGGGCAGGTAGATCGCGCCAGGCCAGGCTCTTGTCGAACTCATAGTGCTTGGAAATGGCGTCAATCGTCTGCCGGAAATACGGTGATTTTGTCTTCGCCCAGGGCGCCAGCGCCCCGTCCACTAGGTTCAGCGACGGGTCCGGCACGACCAAGCGTTCGTCAAAGAACAATTCTACCCCAAGGCCGTCACATTCCGGGCAAGCGCCAAATGGTGCGTTAAATGAAAACAAGCGCGGCTCAATTTCGGGGATCGTGAAGCCGCTTACCGGACAGGCAAAATTCTCGGAAAACGTGATCCGGTCCGGGTCGCCCTCCTTTGGCGCCGTCTCTAGGATCGCAATCCCGTCCGCCAGATCAAGCGCGGTGCGCAAACTATCCGCCAGCCGCGTCTCCAGCCCTTCTTTGACCACCAGCCGGTCCACCACCACATCGATGTTATGGCGGTATTTCTTGTCGAGCGTGGGCGGCGTGTCGAGTTCATAGAACTCACCATTCACCTTCACACGCTGGAACCCCTGCTTGCGCAACTCCGCAAATTCGCGGCGATATTCGCCCTTTCGGTCCCGCACAATCGGGGCCAGCAGATAGGCGCGCGTGCCCTCTTCCATATTCATGATCCGGTCGACCATGTCCTGAACTTGCTGTGCCTCAATCGGTAGACCGGTGGCCGGGCTGTAAGGCGTGCCGACGCGCGCAAAAAGCAGGCGCATATAGTCATAGATCTCGGTCACGGTACCGACGGTGGACCGTGGGTTCTTTGACGTGGTCTTTTGCTCGATGGAAATCGCCGGGCTAAGCCCCGCAATGTGGTCCACATCGGGCTTTTGCATCATGTCGAGGAATTGCCGGGCATAGGCGCTGAGTGATTCCACATAGCGCCGCTGCCCTTCGGCATAGATCGTATCAAACGCGAGCGACGACTTGCCGGACCCGCTCAAACCAGTGATCACAACCAGTTTGTCGCGCGGGATATCCACGTCCACAGATTTCAGATTGTGTTCCCGCGCACCACGGATTTCGATGTTCTTGAGTTCTGCCATGCCACTGCCCCCGAGGTCAGGGTGAGAGATAGCTTACCGCGCTGAAAATGCCACCCGAAACACTAAGAACATAAAGAGAACACACCTCTGTCGGAAAAACAACCCGGCAAAGTTGTGTTCTGCTGACGAATACTGTCAGGATCGCGGTTCAATCAAATGTCCGAAAAGTCCCCGCTCCGGCCCTTGCCCGACACAAATCGAGCAGCACCGACTTTTGCCTCTTCAATCGCCCTTTCCCCGCAAACCGCCTCATTTTCCAAGGCGTCAGCCATCGGAAGCGACCATTGCTCCAGAACGCTTTGGCGATCACTGCGCAAGCAGGTTTGTGGGAAAGTAGCGAGGAGTTCTGCCATTTCCAAGGCGACCTCCAGCGTTTGGCCGTCTGGCACGACCCGGTTGGCGAGGCCAAAAGAATAAGCTTCGTCGGCATCCACTTTGCGGCCTGTCAGGATCATATCCATGGCTCTCGACTGACCGATAAGGCGTGGCAAGCGCACGGTTCCGCCGTCTATCAGGGGAACACCCCACCGCCTGCAATACACCCCGAAAAAGGCGCTTTGTCCGGCGATACGCAAGTCACACACCAGCGACAGTTCCAATCCGCCAGCCACAGCCGGTCCTTCAACAGCGGCAATTGTGGGCTTTGTTAGCTCCAGCCAAGATGGTCCCATGTAGGCACGCATCTTTTTATCTGCCTCCGTACCTACCGCCTTGAGGTCCGCGCCTGCACAAAAGTGCCCGCCTGCCCCGGTCAGAATCTGAACCTTCACTTCAGGATCAGCCTCTCCACGCAAGAATGCTGCCTTTAGACTTGCAGCCGTGGACAGGTTAACCGCATTGCGGGCCTGTGGTCGGTTGATGGTGATGATGTGTGTGGCGCCGCGAATTTCGCTTAGAACTGTGTCTGTCATGACATCAGCCTGTCGAACGGCTTTGCCAAAGACAAGAGACGTTAGCGGCCCAAGATCTTCTTCACGTAGTTCTTGGTTTCTTTGTAGGGCGGCACGCCACCATGTTTTTCCACGGCACCGGGTCCAGCGTTGTATGCTGCAAGCGCCAACCGCCAGGATCTAAACTTGTTGTACTGTTGGCGCAAATATCGCGCACCGCCTTCTAGGTTCTGCTGCGGATCATGCGGGTTTACGCCCAGCTTTTTTGCAGTGAAGGGCATCAATTGAGCCAGTCCGATAGCGCCTTTGTGTGAACGCGCCTTTGGGTTCCAGTTGCTCTCTTGCTGGATCAGGCGGTTAAACAGGTCTGTCGGGATGTTGTATTTTCGCGCGGCAGCCTCTGCCATCGGCTTGTAGACACCCTTGTAGCGACCGGAGTAGCGCGGAATGATGTCGATTGTCGCGTTTTTGTTCAAAAGGCGCGACGAACTGGAATATTGGGTGCTGAGACGCGTGTCTATGAGGCGCGAGTGTGCTTTGGAAATTTTGCGCGTCGATTTGGACGATTTGCGCACGTCCGCGAATGCAGGCGCTGCCAGCGCCACCGCGCACAAAATCATAAGAACTTTCCGCATAAAGCTGCCTGCCCCGCAACCCAATTTCGGACCTTCTATCGTATACGTGGTTAAAGCGCCATGGATTTCCGCAACCAATGGCGACGGATCGCCGAGCCTGTAAACTTACGTGATGAGCCTGTAAACTTACGTGATGTGGCGCCCCATGACCGTAACGCGCCCGCTGAGGACGATCTTGCACGCCGCCTGCAAATCTTTAGTCGCCGGATCAGTGCAAACTATCTTAACGAGTTGTTGACCCGTTGCGCCTAGTCCTATTCGTGGTTAACACCGGCACATAACATTTCCTTGGGGGGTCAAAAATGGCGGGCAGCCTGAACAAAGTCATGATCATCGGCAACCTTGGGCGAGACCCAGAGGTGCGTACGTTTCAAAACGGCGGCAAAGTGTGCAACCTGCGTATTGCCACGTCGGAACGCTGGCGGGACAAAAACACGGGCGAAAACCGGGAAAAAACGGAATGGCATTCGGTGGCTATCTTCTCCGAAGGGTTGGTCCGCGTGTGTGAGCAATATCTGCGCAAGGGATCCAAAGTCTATGTGGAAGGCCAGTTGCAAACCCGCAAATGGCAAGACCAATCCGGCAACGACCGCTATTCCACAGAGGTGGTTTTGCAGGGTTTTAACGGCACTTTGACCATGCTGGACGGTCGCGATGGCGGCGGCGGCGGTAACAGTGGCGGCGGGTATGACCAAGGTGGCGGTTACGGCAGCGGTGGAAGCTCCGGCGGTGGGTACGACAGCGGCGGTTCCATGGGCGGCGGCAACTCTGATCTGGACGATGAAATCCCGTTCTAAAATCAAGCTTTGCGGCTAATTTCGCACTGGAAAAGACACGCAAACCGCGAGCGCCGAATTTTCATTGAGAATTCGGCGCCGGACGGCGATTTAGCGTGCGAATTCCACCCCAAAACCTTGCGCAAAGCGCCCTCAACTGCTAGAAAATCCCACAACATATAGCGGGAAGCAGAGCAGGAAAACTCCCTTTGAGCGACGACACCGAAACCCCGCAGGATGACCGTCCTGAACGGGTGCCTTATGCAGGCCCCTCCATCTCCATTGAAGAGGAGATGAAGACCTCTTATCTCGACTACGCCATGAGCGTGATCGTAAGCCGTGCGATCCCCGACTTACGTGACGGATTAAAGCCCGTTCACCGGCGCATCCTCTACGCTATGCAACAAGGTGGCTACACCAACGACAAGCCATACCGGAAGGCTGCAAAGTCCGTTGGCGACGTCATGGGCAGCTTTCACCCGCACGGCGACGGCGCGATCTATGACGCGCTTGTGCGCATGGCGCAGGATTTTTCCATGTCGCTGATGCTGATCGATGGCCAAGGTAACTTTGGCTCCATGGACGGCGATAACCCCGCGGCCATGCGCTATACCGAGGCGCGCCTGGCCAAAGCCGCCCAGTCGCTTTTGACCGATCTCGACAAAGACACGGTCGACTATCAGGACAACTACGACGGCAAGGAACAAGAACCCACCGTTCTGCCGGCGAAATTCCCCAACATGCTGGTGAATGGCGCAGGCGGCATTGCCGTTGGCATGGCCACAAACATCCCGCCTCACAACTTGGGTGAGGTGGTGGATGCCACGCTGGCGATGATCGAAAATCCCGACCTCGATTCGATCCAGCTGATGGACTACATTCCAGCCCCCGACTTCCCCACCGGAGGCGTGATCCTGGGTCGGTCCGGCGCGCGCAAAGCCTACGCTGAGGGGCGCGGATCCGTCATTCTTCGGGCCAAAACGCGGGTTGAAGAAATCCGAAAAGACCGGTTTGCCATCATCGTTGATGAGATCCCCTATCAAGTGAACAAGGCGACAATGATCGAAAAGATCGCCGAACTCAGCCGGGACAAAAAAATCGAAGGCATTGCCCATGTACAAGACGAATCCGACCGGATCGGCGTGCGCGTGGTCATTGAACTTAAGCGGGACGCCACGGCGGATGTGGTACTGAACCAGCTTTACCGCTTCACACCTATGCAGACGTCTTTCGGGTGTAACATGCTGGCGCTGAACGGTGGCCGCCCAGAACAGCTGACCCTGCGCGATTTTCTGCGCCACTTTATCTCTTTCCGCGAAGAGGTTGTCGCCCGACGCACAGCCTACGAGCTGCGCCGCGCCCGTGAACGCAGCCATGTGCTGTGTGGCCTTGCCGTGGCGGTGTCCAACGTGGACGAGGTGGTGGCCACAATCCGGGGCAGTGCGGACCCCGCAGAGGCCCGCGAGAAACTGATGACCCGCCGCTGGCCCGCTGCGGATATCGCGGAATACATCCGCCTGATCGACGACCCCAGCCACACCATGAACGACGACGGGACCTACAACCTGTCAGAAGTACAGGCCCGCGCGATCCTGGACCTGCGTCTGCAACGTCTGACTGCCATGGGCGTGAAAGAAGTCACCGACGAATTGCAGGAACTGGCTGCCAAGATCACCGACTATCTGAACATCCTGCGGTCGCGGGATCGGATCATGGCCATCATCTCTGACGAACTGCGCGAAGTGCGTGAGGCATTTGCCGTCCCGCGCCGGTCTGAAATCGTCGAATACGACGGCGATGTGGACGATGAGGACTTGATTGAGCGCGAAGACATGGTCGTAACGGTCACAAACTCCGGTTACATCAAGCGCACGTCCCTTGCCGAATACCGCGCACAGAAACGCGGCGGCAAAGGCCTGCAGGGCATGGCCACGAAAGACGAAGACTTCGTCACCACGCTGTTTGTCGCCAACACTCACACGCCGCTTCTGTTCTTCACGACCGATGGAATGGTCTACAAGCTGAAAACATGGCGTCTGCCGCTGGGCGGTCGGACCGCGCGCGGCAAAGCTATCGTGAACATTCTGCCGATCCCATCTGGCGTTTCCATCGCAGCCATCATGCCTGTTGACCGGGATGAAGCGGATTGGGACGAATTGCAGGTCATCTTTGCCACTTCTGCCGGCACGGTGCGTCGCAACCGGCTAAGCGATTTTGCCAACGTAATGCGCAACGGCAAGATTGCCATGAAGTTTGAAGATGACCACGCAGACACACGGCTGATCAACGCCCGGATTTGTTCGGACGATGATGACGTTATGCTGGTGACGCAAAAAGGCCGTGCGATCCGGTTCCGCGCTGATGACGTGCGCGTGTTTAATTCGCGCTCGTCCGTCGGTGTGCGCGGGATCCTATTGAAAGACGGGAATGAGGTCATCTCCATGTCGGTGATCCGGCATTTCGAAGCCAGTCCGGAAGAACGCGCGGCCTACCTGAAAATGCGTCGCGCCATTGCGGGACTGACAGATGAAGACGCAGGCGAGGACGAAGATCAAATCGAGGGCGATATCACCCAGGAACGGTATGCAGAAATGTCTGCGTCCGAAAACCTGATCCTGACGATCACCACAGGCGGGGCGGGCAAGCTGAGCTCCAGCCACGACTACCCGCTGCGTGGGCGGGGCGGACAGGGTGTAATGGCCATGGACAAAGCCATGCGTGGCGGCCCGATCATCACGTCCTTCCCGGTGGAAATGGGTGATCAGATCATGCTGGCAACGTCCACTGGTCAATCGATCCGGGTGCCCGTCGAAGGCATCTCTTTCCGGTCTCGCAGCGCGGGTGGCGTACGCGTGTTTAACACCGGTAAAGGCGAAGAGGTCGTCTCTGTCGCCTGGATTGCTGACAGCGGTGATGAGGACGATACCGATATGCCCGAAGACGGGACCCAGAATGAGGCCGGGCCGGAAGAGGCCTGATTGACACTGCGCCCCCGGCTTTCTACCGCTTAGGCAAAGAAGTTGGGGGACACATGCACAACTGGGATGATCTGCGATTTGTCGTGGCATTGGCACGCTATGGCAGCATGTCCCAAGCGGCAAAGCACCTGAACACCAATGTGGCCACTGTCTCGCGCAGAATTCACCGGATCAATGAGGCTGCCGGTGCAATCTTGTTTTTAAAAGGTAAAACCGACTGGGAGCTAACTGACGAAGGCCGCCAAGTTTACGATCTAGCCTCGCGTTTTTCGGACGACTTGCGCACGTTTTCCGCCGAACTGGCTGAAGTTGAAAGCACGGAACGTACCGTACGCATCACCGCTGTGGAGTTTTTGGTTAACGAGGTATTACCCCAAACAATCCCGGATTTTCTTGCCTCCCACCCGAATATCAAACTGGAGATCAGCGCAAGCGACCAGAAGTTGAGCCTGGCATACGGTGAGGCGGACATCGCCCTTCGCCTGACGCGACCGACCGAAGGCCGCCTGGTGGCGCGCCGCGTAGCTGACATTCCCATGGGCATTTGGGGCACCGGCCCAAGCAAAGATTGGATCGGCTTGCCGTCAGAGCTCGATTGGACGCCCGAGATGAAGAACGGACGCGCCTTTTTTGGCCGTCCTCCGGCGCTGCGCGTCCCCTCTTACCGTGCAATTTTAGCGGCAATTGGCACCACCGGCCTTGCAGGAATCGCACCTGCGCTGATGGCCCAGAAAGAGCCGACCCTAAAGCTGCTTCAACCTGAAATGGCCATGAGAACCAGAGAACTTTGGATTCTATTCCATGAAACGCGCAAGAATGACCCAATTATTCGGGAAACAAGTCGGTGGCTTGAAACCAGCTTCGCCAAGCTGTGAAGGGTATGGCCACGCTTTGCATTTTTGCAAATACGGAATTGCGGAAGTCACAGCTTTACCGGGTTCATGCTTTTAAGTTGAAAGAAGTTGGGTTTTAGGGGGCCTGCTACCCATCTGATGGTCCCCCCGGCACTTTTCTGTTCGGACCCACGCCCCCTCTGCGAACCCCTACCGCGGAGGGGGCACCTACCCTTCTCATTTGCCTTGGAATGCCTGCGTAAACAGCCTAAATCGACCCCATGACAGCACCTATTCACATTTACGGCGGCGGCATGGCCGGGTCCGAAGCTGCCTGGCAGATTGTTCAGGCAGGGCTGCCGGTTGTGATCCACGAAATGCGCCCACAGGTTGAAACTTTCGCCCACCAGACCGGTGACCTGGCAGAAATGGTGTGTTCTAACTCTTTCCGATCTGACGACGATGAACAGAACGCGGTTGGCCTGTTGCACTGGGAAATGCGGGCTGCTGGCAGCTTGATCATGGCCCAGGCCGACGCTCATAAACTGCCCGCGGGTGGCGCGTTAGCGGTGGACCGGGATGCTTTTTCGAACGGTGTGACAGAAGTTTTGCGTGCCCATCCGCTGGTCAACGTTGTGGCCGAAGAGCTGACGGCCCTGCCCGCCGCGGACCAGTTGGCAATCATTGCAACTGGCCCTCTGACCAGCCCCGCGCTTGCCCAAGCAGTCCGAGTTGAAACCGGCCAGGACGCGCTGGCTTTTTTCGATGCTATCGCACCCATTGTCTATGCCGACAGCGTGGATATGAGCACTGCTTGGTTCCAGTCGCGCTACGACAAGGGTGAGACGGAGGAAGAACGGACGGCCTATCTGAATTGCCCAATGGATCGCGACCAGTATGAGGCGTTCATAGACGCGCTTTTGGCTGCCGATAAAACCGAATTTCACGAAGGTGAGACCGCCACTTATTTCGATGGTTGCCTGCCGATTGAGGTTATGGCCGAACGCGGGAGCGAAACCCTCCGCCACGGCCCGATGAAACCCGTGGGGTTGACCAATCCGCACGCACCGGACGTCAAAGCGCACGCAGTGGTCCAACTGCGCCGCGACAACGCGCTTGGCACCTTGTTCAACATCGTAGGGTTTCAGACCAAGATGAAGTATGGCGCCCAAACTGACGTGTTTCGCATGATCCCGGGCTTGGAGGCAGCGAGTTTCGCGCGCCTTGGCGGCATTCACCGCAACACCTTTATCAACTCACCCACACTGCTAGACGCGCAGTTGCGCCTGAAGTCGCGACCAAACATCAGATTTGCGGGGCAGATCAGCGGCGTTGAGGGCTACGTGGAAAGCGCGTCCATGGGACTGTTGGCTGGTCACCTCGCTGTGGCTGAGGCGCAAGGCCATTCGCTGCCCGCAGTGCCGCCCACGACCGCAATTGGCGCGCTGGTAACCCATATCACCGGCGGAGCGGAAGCAAAAACCTTCCAGCCCATGAACGTGAACTTCGGGCTGTTTCCGCCGGTGGACGATGTGCGCGGCGGAAGGCGCAACCGAAAGGCCCGCTACAAGGCCTATACCGACCGCGCGAAAGCCGACTGGCAGAATTGGTTGCACGCAAAGATGTCTGTGGCATAGTCGCGCCATGGCCGACAAACAGTTCCTTAACACCGTGTATGATGAAACCGGTGTGCAGCGGATGAAAGACGTCTACCGCGACTGGGCCGACAGCTATGACGCAGAAGTCACCGCCAACGGCTATGCCACCCCTGCCCGCGCCGCCAAAGCGTTAGCCGCACATACCTCAACTGATACCGCGATTCTTGATGTGGGCTGCGGCACTGGGCTTATCGGTGCCGCTTATGCTGATGCAGGATTTAAAACGATTGACGGCTGTGACCTATCGCCCGAGATGCTCGAAAAAGCCAAAACACTTGGTCTTTATCGCGCGTTATGGGTGTCCGATATCGGTTTGCCGATTGATACGTCAGGCGGGCCCTACGGGGTAGTTTCCGCCGTTGGAGTAATCGGCGCGGGGGCCGCACCACTGAGCTTTTATGATGAGGTGGCAAACCTTGTGCGTCCCGGCGGGTTGTTCATATTTTCTTTCAACGACAATACGTTGAAAGACCCGGCATTTGAGGAAAAAGTAGCGCAGTCCACTTCCCAAGGCGAATTTGAACAAGTCCACCGCGACTATGGCCCCCATCTGATCGAGCGCGGAATGAAATCGGTTCTCTACATTTTGCGGCGACAGTGATCAGAGAACGCTTCGCCCCGTCGCCCACAGGGTATCTGCACTTAGGGCACGCGTTTTCTGCCCTGACTGCATTTGAAGCTGCCGCAGGTGGACAGTTTCTTTTGCGTATCGAGGATATCGATGGCCCGCGCAGCAAACCGGAATTTGAAGCAGCAATTTACGAAGACCTTGCTTGGCTTGGCTTGCACTGGGAAACACCGGTCATGCGCCAGTCAGATCGCATGACAGAATACCAACATGCGCTGACAAGACTTGTAGAATTGGGTCTCTGCTATCCCTGCTCGTGTACTCGCAAAGATATTGAGGCCGCCCTGTCTGCCCCGCAAGAAGGTGCGGATATGGGGCCGGACGGAGTGATCTACCCTGGCACTTGCCGTCACAGATCCATGGCAACTTACCAAGCCGGCGACGCGGTTCGGTTGGACATGGAGAAGGCAACGCAACACGTTGGGCCGCTACAGTATTTGGAAATTGGAGATTCGGCCGCAAGTCACCGCTTTGACGGTCAAGAAATGGTGGCGGGGATCGGGGACGTTGTGCTAGCCCGCAAAGATATCGGAACCAGCTATCATTTGGCGGTTGTGGTGGACGACGCTGCCCAGCAGATCAGCCACGTCAC
>JBCCET010000002.1:0-85195 GCA_039030095.1 Pseudomonadota bacterium
GATCAAACGAAAGACGCTCGAAGCACGGCGCTTGCATCACCACAAACACGCCGCATAATCAAACTAAACAGATGAGCCAAACTCTCGCTTAGTTCAGGCCGCCCTTGGTTCCAAAAACTCTGACGACGGACAACCTGATCGTTGACAATTCGTCCATTCGACCTTTGGTTTCTGATTGACTGCTTCGCTTGACGCGCACCCTTTGGCGTTTTGGTCCGCCTCCGGGCTTCCATTCAGATAGCTATGTAAGACGGCGCAGGAGGCGTAAGCCACGCATTTGAAACTCACTTGCACTCTTCGAAGAAGTCGCTCAATTTCTTCGGACTGCCCAATTATGGGAAAAGATGAATGGGGTCGAAAATGCGTTTTGTTTGTAAATTGCTTTTGGCCTTAATATCCGGTCTCTCGATCCTGACGACAGCTGCATTTGCGCAGAGTGTAATTCCACTTTCCGACAAGGGTGGCTTGCACGCGGCTTATGTCGTTCCCAGAGATGACTTCGAACGCGTCGACGTTCAATTGATTGTACTTTCAGGGTCTTACGATGACCCGGGTGTGTCTGGCATCGCCCATCTGACAGAACATCTCGTGGCTTTTTCAGCCGACAAAACAGTTTTGCGCAGGGCGCGGGAACGCGATTTGAACGCGACAACCTACAATGTCTCCACGGTCTATACCAATTCCGGCGCGCCAGAAGAGATTGAATTGCTTCTGCGCCTATCACGGGCGGCGTTGGACAAACCAGAATTGCCGCCGGATTTTGCACAAAGCGAGATCAAGATCGTACAGCGCGAGACGCACCTGCGCGAACGACAATCGCCCTACAGATGGCTGCAACGCAAAGCGCTGCAAAACCTCTATGGCTCATCGCACGGTCGCGCAAAAAATACCGTGGCCGATCTTCCCAACCTAACCCTCGAAGCCGCATATGAGTTTCATAAGACCCATTATGTGCCTTCGAACGTTACCTTGATTATCTCGGGCAAGATCGACGAAGCAAAGGCGGCTGAACTTGTTGCGCGATATTTCGGTGACACACCGTCGACGCCGCCACCGGAAAAACCCTGGCTGGATCAAAAGCCTGACAGTTCGCTACGCAAAGTCGAGCGATTGACCTCGGACAGGCTGTCGGACGATGTCGTATTACTCACAAAATTTGTGGATTTTGAGGATCGCGACACCAGCATCGATATGCAGGGCGAGTTTTTTCTGGCGAGCTCGGTCTTGATGGGTCGCGTGTTCAGAGCCTTGGTTCATGACGATACGTCTTTGTTTGATCTAGAGATCGATTGGTATTTTTCAAAGGTGGCGGACCTTGAACTGACTTTCATTGTCCACCCGATGCCGGGTGTCGATCTGGACACGGCGCTTGGCTATTTGGAAACAACCTTGTCTGAGCTGATCGACACGCCAATCCAACCCGAAGAGATAGAGCAAGCCCGACTGCAAGAATTGATCAAGGCCGAAAACCACGCCCGTCGGCCAGTCACATTTTTGAGGTTCCTTCAGAATGTGGCAGCAGACGGTTTCCCCCCCATTACTCCAGACGTCTTTGCACAAATCATTGCAGATACCAGCGACGAACAAGTCATCGATTTTGCAAAAAAGGCGGTCAAACCATCCGCGACCTCAATCATCCTGGCGAAAAAAGAGAGGTAGACATGCGGTTCATCGCGGCATTAGCCCTGCTTGTTTTTGTTGGCGTACCAAGTATCAGCAAAGCTGAAAACGACGCCATAACACTGATCGCCGGAAGCGATGAGGCTCGATTGGTGACGCTGGTTCCCATGAAAAACGGTCTCTCGTCAGTAACCTTGGTCTGGCCCATCAAGGAACAAAAGCCCCAGAATATCGATGCAATTCGGGCAGGCCTTTTTAGTGTCATATCAGGTGGCACGGCGACCAGAACCGCTTATCAAACCTCAAATTATATGCGTGAAAATGGTATTCGTTACAGTGTTACATCCCTTCAAGACAATCTATTGCTGACCATTACGGCGCCAAACGAGGTATTTTCTGAAACACTCGTTTTTCTGGAGAAACATCTTGTTGAGGCAACGTATTCTGACAGCTGGTATGCCCGTGAACTATACCAACGCCGCAAGCCGATTGCTTCGATAACGAGGCGGCCTTCTGACGTGATGCGCCGCGTGGCGAACTATCTCGACTACGGGCCTTCAGTTGGTGGGTCTCAAAATTTCGGCCCAAGATTTCGCTTCGGAAAACCCAGACAAGCGATTTTGAGATCAGAAGATAGAGAAGACGCGGTATTCATGGAGCGTTTTCTCAGAAGTCTGCCATCGGACACTTCGGGTCGCTCGCTCGTGGGTCATGAGCGCCCAAGGGGCCCCAACGATGACGGCTCTTTCAGCTTGCCAAAAGGGCTCATTCATTACGCCGACAAAAACTCTAGCGAGACCTTGATCCTCCTTATTGCCACCAGGACGTTTGAAAACGAGAACCAGCAGATCGGGGCAAATCTGTTGATGGACTACATCGGCTCAAATCAAGGATCAGAAATGTTCCGCATAATTCGACAAGATTTGCGCGCATCATATGATCCTCAGTCGAAGTTCGAAGTCTGGGGTAGCAGGCGTGCCGGTTTGATGATGAGCGCAACCGTCGAAGCTGACAATTGGCCGGACATTTATCAGAGAATGCGGACTATCTACGAGAATGTTCGACAGGGCAACGTGGATCCAAAGGGCCTGGACCTTCAATTTCGTTGGCTGACACGGTATTATCAAAACAGCTTCGCTAATGACGCTCTTTGGATGGTGGAACACTACCTCGATGCCTATCCAGACGGCGTTGTGGGTGAGATCCGGATACCTCTTTTCGATGCCTTCCGAATTGTGAATTTGCAAAGCGTTATTGCTGAAGCGGACACCCTTTTGCCACCGTTTGAGGATTTCTTGCTGGTGATAATTGGCGGCGGCAGAGATCCATCAGCTGACTTGCGTCCGGGCGACTACTGTTCGCTTGAAAAGTTCGAGCCGATTGATCAGTGCCTGGTGCGTCTGTCGGGGGCTGCCAGGTAAAATCTGATCGTTCTAGTGCTTCGTATCCCTGGCTGCCAAAAAGCGCCTGTGCATTGGGCAAGGTGAAAAGCTGCCTACCGAGTGGATTTTGTTTTTATCGGCCAGCGTTTGGAAATAGATGGCCAGGATCCTCAAACGAATTTGTTGACGTAGTTTTCGAGGGCTTCCTGACGGCCTGATCTGGGCTGAGGCGACAGGTTTTCGGCTAAAACCCGCTCGGTGATAGAGGCCAGGTCGCTGGTCAACATCGCTTGCGCTTCCGGCGTGTTCCATCCGCCATAACGCTCAGCCAGGGCCGCCTCCAGACCGCCGTCTTCCACCATCGCGGCTGCGGCCTTCAGCCCGCGTGCGCAGACTTCCATCCCGCCGACGTGGGCGTCGATCAGATCGCGCGCATCCAGCGACTGGCGACGTAATTTGGCATCGAAGTTTGTGCCACCTTGCCCCAAACCTCCTGCCTTGAGGATGTGATAGTAGGTTAGCGCAACTTCAGGCACGTTGTTGGGGAACTGATCGGTATCCCAGCCCGACTGGTAGTCATTTCGGTTCATGTCGATGGAACCCAGCATCCCCTCGACCGCTGCAACCGCGATTTCATGTTCAAAAGAATGCCCTGCCAGAATTGCGTGTCCTTGTTCGAGGTTCAGCTTCACTTCGTTTTCCAGACCATACTTGCGCAAAAAACCGATGCAGGTTGCCGCGTCGAAGTCATACTGGTGCTTTGAAGGTTCCTGCGGTTTGGGTTCTACTAAAATCTGGCCTTTGAACCCGATCTTGTGCTTGTAATCGACCACCATGGATAGGAACCGGCCCATGTGGTCGAGCTCTTGACCCATATCCGTGTTCAAAAGCGTCTCATACCCTTCGCGGCCGCCCCAAAGGACATAGTTCTGGCCACCCAATTTCAGGGTCGCGTCCATGCAGGACTTCACAGTGGCGGCGGCAAAGGCAAAGACATCGGGGTCCGGGTTTGTGGCGGCACCTGACATCCATCTGCGATCGCTGAACATATTCGCCGTGCCCCAAAGGAGGCGTGTCCGACTGCTCTCCATTTTTTCACCGATATAGTCGGTGATCTCATTCAGGGTCCGCAGGTTGTCGGCAAAGTTGCCTTGCTCAGGCCGGACGTCCGCGTCGTGCCAGCAGAAGAACGGAACGTTTAAGAGATCGAACATCTCGAAGGCCACATCTGCCTTCATTTTGGCGCGACCCATGTCGTCCTGGGGGTGCCAGGGGCGAATAAACGTTTGCCCACCGAAAGGGTCCTGGCCCTCCCACGCAAAAGAATGCCAGTAGGCCACCGCAAAGCGCAGGTGATCTTCCATCCGCTTACCCATGACGATCTCGTCTGGATCGTAGTGGCGGAAGGTGGCGGGTTCTACGCCGTCAAAAAATCCGGTCGCCATTATTCATCCGCCTTTTCGGTTGGGTTTTTACCTAAGATGATCATCGACAGCAGGTCGTCATCTGTGACATCGGCAATATCCACTGTGCCGACCAGTTTGCCGTTTTTCATGACCGATGCCCGGTCGCACAACTCCATCACGGAATGCACGTCGTGGTCGATCAGGAAAATCCCGATCCCCTGGGCCTTTAGCTGTTGGATCAGTTCGGCCACCATCTGTGTTTCGTGCGGACCAAGGGCCGCAGTGGGTTCGTCCATGATCAGGATGCGCGCGTTGAAATAGACCGCACGCGCAATGGCCACGGATTGGCGCTGACCCCCAGACAGGGCGGAAACGGGTTCATTGAACTTTTGGAAATTCGGGTTCAGCTGCCCCATGATTTTGCGGCACTCCGCCTCCATCGCCGCGTCGTCCACCAGTCCAAACGCGGTGACAATCTCGCGCCCCAAAAACAGGTTGGAAGCTGCATCCAAATTGTCCGCCAGGGCAAGTGTTTGATAAATCGTCTCAATGTTGTTGGCACGGGCGTCACGGGGGTTTTCAATTTCGACCTTGTTGCCGTCGATGAAAATCTCACCCTCATCTTTTTGATAGGCGCCTGACAGCACTTTAATCAGCGTCGACTTGCCCGCGCCGTTGTGGCCGAGCAGGCCCACCACTTCACCAGGATAGAGGTCCACGGACACCTCATCGACGGCTTTGATGCCGCCAAAGGCGATTGAAATGTCCTTCATCTGAACAAGCGGCGGCGCACCAGCGGAGCGGAGTTCTCTGGCCTTTTCCATCTATTTGGCCCCCACACGTTTGCGATAAACAATGTCGATGAATACGGCGAGCACGAGCACGGTGCCAACGACGATGTTCTGGAAAGGTGCGTCGACGCCGACCATGGCCATGCCCGACTGCAGTGACTGCATGATTAGGGCGCCGATGATGGCCCCATAGATCGTACCAAAACCGCCAGCCAGTGCCGTGCCACCGATCACCGCCGCCGCAATTACGCGAAGCTCATCTAACGTTCCGATGTCATTGGAATGGTTTGACAAACGTGCTGAGGCAACCACCGCTGACAAGGCGCAGAGGAAACCCATCAGCGCAAAAATCTTAACGGTCAGAAACCGCGTGTTGATACCAGACAGCTCTGCCGCGTCCGGGTTGCCGCCAGTGGCGAAAATATAGCGGCCAAAACGGGTGCGTTTGGCAACGACCGTCAGTGCCACGGCGACGACGATCAAAATCAGCACCGAAATCGGCAGCCCGTAGCCTACCACGAGCCCTTCGGGCATCTCTTCCCCACGTGCTTCAAACATGCGCTTCAAGCGGCGTGTGGGGATTGTGTAGGCGTTGAGGATACCGATCAGGCCGACGATTGATGCAAGGATCGCCGCAGAAAGCGTTGCCTCTGCCCAGAGAGGTTTGACAGGGAACCCGTGAGAGGCTTTTGCCCGCCGCGCGCTCCACAATGCCCAAAGCGCGCACGCACATGCGACGGCTGCAAAAACCCAGGACCAGGTGGTACCCAAGGTGCCATTGGTGCCGCCAAATATCAGGAATGTCCGGTCAAGCGGGCCAATGGTCTGACCACTCGTCAGATACCAGGCCACGTTGCGCCATACCAGAAATCCACCAAGCGTTACGATGAACGCCGGAATTGTCAGATAGCCGATCATCCAGCCTTGGAACGCGCCGATCAGCGTGCCCACGAAAAGGCCCACCACAACGGCTAGAACCCAGATCATCGGATGCCCAAGGCCCAAGCCCATCATGTTCGGCAACACTTGCGTCTGCATCATCGCCATCACGGCCGAACATGTGGCGAGAAGGGCGCCCACAGACAGGTCGATGTGCCGGTTCACGATCACAAAAACCATGCCGCACGCCATGATCGCGACAGAGACGGTTTGGATCGTCAGGTTGAAGATGTTGCGGGGGGTCAGGAAACGGCCATCTGTGAAGGCATTGAACCCAATACACAAAATGATCAGAGCGCCAATCATTCCCAGCAGGCGCATATCAAGCTCCAATTTCTGGAGCAGATTGCCGTCCTTTTTGACGGGGATCGGTGGATCCGTCTTGTCTGTCATGTCAGACATTCTCCTGCCAGCGCGCGCGGACATAAAAGCGGCCCCGACAGGTCTGCCGGAGCCGCTGGTTTTCGTGGATTAGTTACAGGGTGCCGGGCCGTTGGTGACACCTTGGCACAGGGCCTCGACGGTGATCCAGCCCGCATCCGTCACAACCGTCAGGTTGTCCGAGGTGATTGGTACAGGCGCCAGGAAACGTGCTGTCATGGTGGTGCCGCCGGGTGACGTCCACTGGATGCTTTCGCCTGCTTCCAGATCTTTCGCCAGGCTCACGGCGATCTCTCCTGCAGCCTTGCCAAGCTCGCGCGCATCTTTCCAAACGGACACTGTCTGGGTGCCTTTGGCCACGCGGTTCAACGCTGCATGGTCGCCGTCCTGACCGGAGACCGGGATCCCGTCCATGCCCTGGGCGGTCAACGCGGCGACAACACCGCCGGCTGTCCCGTCGTTAGAGGCGATAACGGCATCAACTTCGTTATCGTTCGCTGTCAGGATCTGTTCCATATTGCGCTGTGCATTCGCAGGCAACCAGCCATCAGTGTAGGCTTCGCCGACGATGGTGATAGCGCCGCTTTTCACGGCTTCATCAATGATTTCCTGCTGACCGCCGCGCAGGAAATCTGCGTTAGGGTCGGTGGGTGAGCCCTTGATCATGACGTATTTGCCAGTTGGTTGCGCTGCAAACACGGCGCGGGCTTGCATCCGGCCTACCTCGACGTTGTCGAACGTCAGGTAGAAGGCGCGTTCGTCTTCGATCAGGCGGTCATAAGCGACAACCGGGATGCCTTCGTCAGCAGCGGCCTGTACAGCAGGGCCGATAGCTTGGGCATCTTGCGCCAGGATGATCAGTACGTCGACGCCCTGTGCGATCAGGCTCTCAATATCGGACAACTGTTTTGACGACGACGATTGCGCGTCGGCGGACACATACGTCGCACCTGCGGCCTCAAGGGCCTTAACAATTGCAGCCTCATCCGTTTTCCAGCGCTCTTCCTGGAAGTTTGACCAACTTACGCCGACCGTAACATCGGCAAATGCAGCGGAGCCCATCAAAACGGCTGCTACAGACAGACCTAGAATCTTCTTCATGTTTTCCTCCCAATGGCGGCTCGTACGAGCGATTCGCTGAGCCTATGAAAAATGGGTAGCATATTTTTTTTACTTATCAAAAAAAATATGCCCAAGAGCGGATGAATGCGTGTATGGTGATGAAATGAAAAGAGAAACGGTCGCATCAAAGACGCGCCTGACAGGGGAGCTTGCTGGATTGGACGCGCGCGCGGTAACGCGTCTGCGCGTGCTTAACTGTATTCGCGAAGCAGGTGAGGCATCTCGAACCGACATTGCAGCAGCGCTAAAACTTAGCCCGGCGACCGTTACATTTGTCACCTCCGGCCTTATGGCGGGCGATCTTATTGAAGAGGTCAGCAACACTGACGCTCCTGACACGGCTAAGCGTGGCCGTCCAAGGGTTGCGCTACGGTTAACCAAAGGGCGCTTTCATGTGGCGGGGATTAAGGTCGCCCGCGAGAAGATGTCGATTTTGGTTCTTGATTTCGACGGTCAAGAAGTTGGCCAACGCGAAGTGCAATTGCCAAGTCCGCAAATGGAACCAGCCGCCCTTATCGCGGCCATTAATGTGGGTGTTATCGCGGCTTGCGAAGGTATTCCTGGCGGCGTCGGCAGTCTGGCAGGTGTGTCTATCGGGGTGCCCGGCCAAGTGCATGCAAGCCGAAAGTTTGTCCATTGGTCTTCGTCTTTGACCCAGCGCAACGTCGACCTCGGCCCTTTGCTGGAAGAACACCTGCCTTGTGCCGCTTTCATCGAAAACGACGCCAATCTGGTTGCCAAAGCGGAACAATTGTTTGGTGAGGCGCGTGGTCTCAACAATTTTTTGGTCGTAACCGTTGAATATGGCGTTGGCCTTGGGATCGTTCTCGATGGGCATCTCTATCGCGGGGAACGAGGCTGCGGTGCAGAATTCGGACATACCAAGGTCGCTCTCAACGGGGCGGAATGCCAATGTGGCCAGTTCGGCTGCTTGGAGGCTTATGTGGGCAGCTACGCACTTTTGCGGCGCGCGGAGGAGGCGCTTGGGGCAGATGCGGTGACAAACGTACGTGGCCTAGTACAGCAAGCGGCAGGAGGTGATGCCGCCGCACGCCAAGTTCTGGACGAGGCCGGACAGATGTTCGGCCTTGGATTATCTAATCTTATCAATTTGTTCGACCCTCAACGGATTATCCTGTCCGGGGCAGGTCACAGGATCGCACATTTGCATTCTGAGGCGGTCCTTGCCCAGGTTCAAAGCAACGTGGTCAAGGTTGATGCGCCTTTGCCGGACATTCACGTGCATGATTGGGACGACTTGGTATGGGCGCGTGGCGCGGCTGCCATGGGGATCGAGCAAGTCTCTGCGCTTAAAGTTAAGGAACTGGCCCAGTGATGCGCGTTGCGAGTTTGGTTTGCGCGCTGGTCGGACCCAGCCTTGCGCTGGCTGAACCCCGTTTTGAACCGGTTGAGGTCGACAAACACGTATATGCCGGGGGCTGGGAACACTTCGTAGGTGGCGGCCTCGCGGTTTTTGACTGCAACGGCGACGGCTTGCCAGAGATCTATGCCGCCGGTGGCGAAAACCCGGCGCAACTGTTTCTAAACGGTTCAAAAGACAGAATATCTTTTGCTGCTGGCACGCCGGATGTTTTGGCTTTGACCGGTGTGACGGGGGCTTATCCGCTCGACATCGACAGCGACGGCCACATGGATTTGGCCATCTTGCGTGTTGGGGCGGATCAGCTGATGCGCGGTTTGGGTGACTGCGCTTTTGCGCCGTTTGAGGGGTTAGGGTTTACGTCCGGCGACCACTGGACCACCGCCTTTTCCGCGACATGGGAAGCAGGACAGACCCTGCCCACACTGGCATTTGGCACGTATGTGGACCGGGCCGATCCGAATGGTCCGTTTGAAACCTGCGATGCCACGCTGCTGTATCGCCCTGTGGGCAACGGCTATGGCCCGCCGGCACCGCTGAAGCCGGGGTTTTGCGCACTCTCGATCCTATTTTCAGACTGGAGCCGAAGCGGTCGCGCTGACCTGCGTGTCAGCAACGACCGACACTACTATGTGCGCGGCGGGCAAGAACAGCTTTGGGCAATGGATGTCGAGCCACGGCTCTACGGACCGGAGGAAAACTGGCAGCCTTATTCCATCTGGGGAATGGGCATTGCCTCTCGCGATCTAACCGGCGACGGGTTCCCGGAGGTCTATCTGACCTCCATGGGTGATCAGAAGTTCCAGCGCTTTGACCCGTCCGTTGGGGGGCCGGTTTGGCGCGATGTGACCTACGAATTTGGCACTACAGCGCATCGGCCTCACTTGGGCGGGGATGGGCGGCCCTCAACGGGTTGGCACGCCCAGTTTGGCGATGTCACTAACGACGGGCGCGACGATATTTTTGTGGCCAAGGGCAATGTGGAACAGATGCCGGGCTCCGCAATGGACGACCCCAATAGCCTGTTGGAACAAACCAAAGATGGCATGTTCGTAGAGGTTTCCGGCCCTGCCGGGGTTGCCAGCATGGCCCGTTCCCGCGGCGCGGCGCTGGTTGATCTGAACGGCGACGGCCTGCTGGATCTGGCCGTCGTCAACCGCCGCGCGCCGCTGGAGGTTTTTGAAAATGTGACGCCAACTGCCGGCAATTGGCTTACGGTTTCGCTTACGCAAGACAGGCCCAATCCGCGTGCAGTTGGCAGTTTCATTGAGGTCAAAACGGCGAACGGGCGGCAAACACGAGAGATCACAATCGGCGGTGGTCATGCCAGTGGGCAGGCCGTGGCGGAACATTTCGGTCTTGGCACGTCGGATCAGGTCGAGGTGCGCGTTATCTGGCCGGATGGATCTGTGGGGGAGTGGATCAGGGCGACTGCAAACCGAGCACTACAAATTAGCCGCTAAAGGCGCGTCATTGGTCCACTGGCAATCCGCTTGGAACACTCTGCGGAACGCCAAGCCTTTCCGCTTTGTCTTCGAGCGCCCCCAAGAACGCCAAAATCGCGTTCACTTCCCTATCTGACAGCGATTGCGGGGGCAGCACGTTGGCTTTTGCTATGGCCGCCAGATCTGTCTCCGAGGTCAAAATCTCTGCATCTTTAGCTGTCGGCAAATTTGGCAACGCTGCCCGATCTAGGCTGTAGGCAAACAAGGCGCCGACCGGATCTAGGTGATGTCTGACGACCGCTTCCAAGGTACGGTAGGACCCTGAATGCCCGTAAGGTGCGGTCAGTGTCACATTGCGCAAGGAAGGTGTTCTGAAGGCATAGGCATCTTCTGCCCGTCCGGTAACCCGAAGGCGCCCGTCATCGCGCGCGTGGCTTTCAAACCGGGCGGATTTGCCCGGGCCAATCTGGGGCATCGCAATTGCGTGGAAGGCATGATCGGTTTGCAGCCAACCGGCGTGGCAACCACTGCAACCGGCTTTGCCATAAAACAGTTCAAGTCCCGCGCGCGCCTCAGCACTCAGCCCCGCTTCACCGCGCATGTACCTGTCAAATGGACTGTTATCCGCGCGCCATTCATGGGCCATAAAGTCGGCGATAACATTGGCGATTTCGGCAAAGTTGATGTCCTGGCCCGGAGAGATCTTTTCAAACGCCTCAGCGTATTCTGGAATAGCTGCGATGCGCGCTGCAATGATATCCCATGCACCGTTTTTCTGGCTCAAAAGGCCCAGCCTGACAGCCTTGCTGACGTCATTTTCAGAATAGTGCCCGGCCATTTCATCCGCCGAGAGCACCGGGAACATCGCCTGCGCCGCCAGGGCCGACTGGAATCCAACCGTCATGTCCGCGCCGAGCGGCGTCCGAATGCCGCTGGGCTGATTGGGGTCTTTTTCCAATCGCCCGTCGTGGAAAAACACAGTGAACTCTGACGCGCCCAGGTTCCACAGGCCCGGTGCGTTTCGGGGGATGCGCTGTTCCGGCATGTTCGCCGGATCAACAACGCGGTCTGGGCCAAGGCCTATGCCGCCGTCCCCCAGCGACAACGAAACCCCATCGCCGGTCCCAAACCGAGGGTGGTGGCACGTGCCGCAACTAACCGTTCTGTTGCCGGACAAAATCGGGTCGTAGAAAAGCAACTGCCCCAGCTTCACACGCTCGGGGTCGCGTTCCCGAAACTCAGGCGGCGGGCCGAGATCCAAACCGAAAGGTGCTGATGCACAAACCAAAGTGATTACGACAAGCAGTCCCGGGGATCGCAGCATGCTTACGCTGAACCAACCGATTAAACGTTGGATTGCGGTGTTAGAGTTCATCTGAGTATCAGGTCCAGCATAGCGCGGCGAGGTGCGTTACAGGCGTTGGTGCCGAACAGCCTCGCATCCCTCTTGGGACACTAGATCCAAACCCACGGACAAGGGTGTCACACGTGTTTGAAGTCTCAAAGTCTGGGCACCACACAAAATTTCGCGCTCCAATTAATTCATCAAGTAAATTAAATAGCGTATTCAACCTGTCAATCCACATCTAACGACGAAGGCAGGCTTGCTAATTGAAAAGAGCCCAGGTCGGGCTGCAATGGTCGTGCAAATTTCGCTTCATGAACGGGTAATATCTTTGCAAACGGCGGGCGCACTGGTTCGCTGGTTACACCTCGGGGACGGCTTTTCTGCAGAGTTAAATGCCTGCCGAAGCTTCCCACGGATTTTTCGGTAGAAATCGGGTAATCAAAATAATTAGGCTTATATATTTTATACTTGAAATATATCACCTGCTCTCTACCATGAAAATCAGTGAGGCATTGCCTCAACAAGTTTTGTGGAGAAAGCGATGCAGATTGCTTGTCGGAGTGGAGCGCTTGCCGGGCCCTACTTTGTGACCTCGACGAAGCGGGGCGATCCGAGCGCGGATGGCGTGTTGATCGGACGGAAAAAACTGTTGCTGTTGCTGCAAGAGCGCACCCGTGAGTTAGGCTTAGAACTCCGATTTGAAGCCAAAAGGCAGACCTTTGCAGTGGGCAATACCTATAAGGCGGATCACGCAGATTCCGCCTCGACGGCCAGTAGCACTGGCAAGATGGCTGACGGACAGCCCCATCTGGTGGGCTACCGCGATAAAACCAGACGCGGCAACTGCATCGTCGCAATGCAAAGGCCAAATGAATCGGAAGGCAATCAGGCTTGGCGTTCAGCTGACAACGAAGCGGAGATTACGCGAGTATGACACTTTCCGGCAAACACATTGTTGTCACAGGTGGTGGAACCGGCATTGGCGCCGATATCGCGCGGACCTTTGCGCAGGCCGGTGGAAAGGTCACGATAATGGGCCGCCGCGAAGAGCCGTTGAAGATGCAAGATCTGCCGTACCAGCTTTGCGATGTCACTGACACCGCTTCGGTAGGAACCGCGTTTGATGCTGCTAGGGACGCACAGGGTCCGGTCAGCATCGTGATCGCAAATGCCGGCGCCGCAGACAGCCAGCCCTTTTCAAAAATGACGGTGGATCAATTGCAGATGATGCTGTCGGTCAATCTGATCGGTGTTTCAAATGTCTGGCAGGCCGCCCTTGATGATATGAAATCTGCCGGTTGGGGGCGAATGATAGCTATTTCGTCCACCGCCGGGCTAAAGGGATACCCTTATGTCACGGCGTACTGCGCGGCCAAACATGGTGTCGTGGGCCTGACCCGTGCGCTTTCGTTGGAACTGGCCACAACCGGCATCACGGTGAACGCGATTTGCCCGAGCTTCATCGAAACACCAATGCTGGACCGATCCATCGCCAATATCATTCAAAAGACCGGCATGACCGAAGAAAAAGCCCGCGCCTCTTTAAGCGCGGGAAACCCGCAAAAACGGTTTATTCAAACCGACGAGGTGGCGGGGACCGCGCTGTGGCTCAGCTCTGAGGCTGCGCGCTCCGTTAACGGGCAAGCCCTAAGCATATCAGGAGGGGAAGTATGACGGCACCAGCCGAACAACCGGCAAGTGATCTGTCCAAGGACCGTCTGCGCCTTTGGCTGAAATTGCTGAAGGCCAGCCGCGCCATAGAAGATGAAGTGCGTCGCAGGTTGCGGGCTGAATTCGGCTCCACCCTGCCCCGTTTCGACGTGATGAGCGCCCTGGACCGTGCGCCCGACGGCCTAAAAATGTCCGAGATTTCAAAGCTCTTGCGGGTCTCCAATGGGAATATCACAGGCATCGTGGACAAGCTTACCGACGAAGGCATGGTGCTGCGCGTGGCCATTCCGGGCGACAGGCGCGCCCATTTGGTGCGGTTGACCCCGATGGGCAAAGAGAAATTCCGCACCCATGCAAGCGCCCACCAGCAATGGATCAATGAGATCCTGGCCGAGCTGAATTTCGATGACGTGGCGGGCATGAACCTGCGGCTCGACCGACTTGGAGAAGCCTTAGAAGGAGGCGCAGATGACTGAAGCCATTCACTTTAACTGCGAAGTCGACGATGGCATTGCGATGGTATCGCTGAACCGGCCAGAGCGGAAAAACCCGCTAACGTTCGACAGCTACGCCGAATTGCGGGACTGGTTTCGCGCGCTGCCCTACCGCGACGACGTGGACGCGGTAATCTTTGGGTCCAACGGGGGAAATTTCTCTTCCGGTGGAGATGTGCATGACATCATTGGCCCGCTCACCAAAATGACGATGAAAGAGCTTTTGGCATTCACCCGCATGACGGGTGATCTGGTCAAAGCGATGGTCAACTGCGGCAAACCGATTATTGCGGCCGTGGACGGCGTCTGTGCCGGCGATGGCGCCATCATCTCCATGGCCTCGGATCTGCGCATTGCCACCCCGGATGCAAAGGTCGCGTTTCTGTTCAATCGCGTAGGCTTGGCAGGCTGTGACATGGGTGCCTGTGCGATCTTGCCCCGTATCATCGGTCAGGGTCGCGCGGCAGAGCTTTTGTATTTGGGCCGCTCCATGAGCGCTGAAGAAGGCGTGGCCTGGGGGTATTTCAACAAAGTTGTTCCACCTGCCGATCTGATGGCTGAGGCCCTCGCCATGGGCCAGCGCATCGCAGATGGCCCGAACTTTGCCAATATGATGACCAAGACGATGCTTGCGCAAGAATGGTCGATGTCCATCGAACAAGCCATTGAAGCAGAAGCTCAGGCCCAGGCCATTTGCATGCAGGGACAGGATTTCCACCGCGCCTACCATGCGTTCGTAGCAAAAGAAAAACCGGTGTTTGAGGGCGATTGATGGCAGACAAGAGTTTTCTTTCCTGGCCGTTTTTTGAGGATCGCCACCGCGATCTAGCCAGAGATTTGGACGCGTGGGCAGCCACGCACCTGCTTGCAGTGGATCATTCCGACATTGACGCCGCATGCCGCGCACTGGTGGCAATGTTAGGGGAGGCAGGCTTTGCCGCACACTCGGGGGCTGAGGACGGCAAGTTGGATGTGCGTACGCTGTGCCTGATCCGCGAAACACTGGCGCGTCATGACGGGTTGGCGGACTTTGCCTTTGCCATGCAGGGTTTGGGGACCGGCGCGATCTCTCTTTTCGGCTCCGCTGAACAAAAGCGGGAATGGCTGCCTCAAACCCGGTCGGGTAAAGCCATTTCGGCTTTTGCCCTAACAGAACCGGGATCCGGGTCAGATGTGGCTGCCAATACCATGACGGCAACACTCGACGGCAACCACTACGTCTTGAACGGTCAAAAGACCTGGATTTCCAATGGTGGCATCGCTGACGTTTACACAGTATTCGCCGGCACCGGAGAGGCGCCCGGTGCAAAAGGCATGTCAGCTTTTGTCATGCCTGCAGATACGCAGGGGTTTTCGGTTGCTGAAAGGCTCCAGACCATTGCCCCCCATCCCTTGGCAACCCTTGAATTCGACGACGTACGGCTTCCCGCAACAGCGATGATCGGCGACCCTGGCCAGGGCTTCAAAATCGCTATGGCGGTGCTGGATGTCTTCCGGTCCACTGTTGCGGCTGCGGCCCTGGGTTTTGCCCGTCGCGCGCTGCAAGAGGCCGTTACACGTGTGACCAGTCGGCGCGTTCAGGGTGCGCCCCTTTTCGACCTGCAAATGGTGCAGGGCCACATCGCGGATATGGCGCTGGACGTGGACGCAAGCGCCCTGCTTGTCTACCGGGCAGCATGGACGAAAGACAGCGGCGCGCCCCGTGTGACGCGTGAGGCCGCCATGGCAAAGCTCTTTGCCACCGATCAGGCGCAGCAGGTCATCGACAAAGCAGTACAACTGCACGGCGGCGACGGCGTGAAATCAGATGAAACTGTTGAAAAATTATACCGAGAGATCCGTGCCCTTCGCATTTATGAAGGCGCGTCCGACGTCCAGCGTGTGATCATTGCGCGCCAAACTCTCGGCGCCCATCAGGGGAGTTGAACAATGTACCCGTCTGCCCACATTGATACCTTTGCGCGCGACAACCTGCCACCTGCGGCGCAGTGGCCGGATTTGATGCTGGATGGGTTTGACTATCCCGAAAAACTAAACGCGGCTTCTGAGTTGACCGACGCCATGGTTGCCAAAGGGTTCGGCGACAACACAGCGCTGATCGGCAACGGTCGGCAGCGGACCTACAAAGAGCTTACCGATTGGACCAACAGGCTTGCCCATGCCTTGGTGGATGATCTGGGTGTGAAGCCGGGCAACCGGGTACTGATCCGGTCTGCAAACAACCCTGCCATGGTCGCCTGTTGGCTGGCAGCGACCAAAGCTGGTGCGGTAGTGGTCAACACCATGCCGATGCTACGGGCAGCCGAGTTGCAGAAGTACATCGAGAAAGCGGAAATCACCCACGCTATTTGCGACACGCGTTTGATGGATGAAATGATTGCCTGTGCCAAAGGCAGCGAGACGCTGAAGACTGTTGTGGGATTTGACGGCACAGCGAACCATGACGCGGAATTGGACCGCCTTGCGCTTACAAAACCCGTACAATTCGACGCGGTGCAGACGGCACAAGATGACGTGGCGCTGGTTGGCTTCACCTCCGGCTCTACGGGCAATCCGAAGGCGACGATGCATTTTCATCGCGATCTGCTGATTATCGCGGACGGCTACGCCAAAGAAGTGCTGGATGTGCAACCCGAGGATGTGTTCATTGGATCGCCTCCCTTAGCTTTCACCTTCGGGCTGGGTGGTCTTGCGATCTTCCCACTGCGCTTTGGGGCAACCGCCACGCTTCTGGAAACAGCAACGCCCCCGAATATGATTGAGATTGTCGAGACCTACAAAGCAACGGTCTGCTTTACAGCGCCCACAGCCTATCGGGTCATGATGCGGGCAATGGACGAAGGGGCAGACCTGTCATCGCTGCGCGCAGCGGTTTCAGCCGGAGAGACTTTACCCGGTCCGGTCTATGACGAATGGATGGAAAAGACCGGCAAACCCATGCTCGACGGCATCGGGGCCACAGAGATGCTGCATATTTTCATCACCAATCGTTCCGAGGACCATCGCCCGGCATGCACCGGCAAACCGGTTTCCGGGTACGAGGCAAAAGTGATCGGTCCAGACGGACAAGAGTCGCCTCGTGGCGAAGTCGGGCGGCTTGTAGTGCGTGGTCCAACCGGCTGCCGCTACATGTTTGGGGAACGTCAGGCGGAATATGTGCAGGATGGATGGAACATCACCGGCGATGCATTTTCCCAGGATGAAGACGGCTATCTTCATTTCGCGGCGCGCAATGACGATATGATCGTATCCTCCGGCTACAACATCGCGGGACCGGAAGTGGAAGCGGCCCTTTTGTCCCACTCAGCTGTGGTGGAGTGCGCCGTCATTGGGGTGCCGGACGACGAACGCGGCGCGATAGTGGAGGCGCATGTGGTTCTGGGGGAGGAAATGACCCCTACCGACGAATTGATCAAAGCCCTGCAAAACCACGTCAAAGAAACGATTGCCCCGTTCAAGTACCCCCGATCAGTGGTCTTCGCGAACGAGTTGCCCAAAACGGAAAGCGGCAAGATTCAACGCTTCAGGTTGCGGGCCAAAGATCAATGACCGGAAAGGCCTACAACCCCGGCACCGGCGGCGCCAAATTGGATTTCAAAGATGCTATGTCCTATGGTGACTATCTGCATCTCACCCCGATCCTGAACGCGCAATCGCCGCTTAGCCCGGCCCACGATGAGCTACTGTTTATTATCCAGCATCAGACTTCTGAGCTGTGGATGAAACTGATCCTTCATGAGTTGGGGGCCGCCCGCGAAGCACTGAAATCAGGGGAAACCGCCACGATGTTCAAGATGCTGGCGCGCGTCAGCCGCATATTTGAGCAGCTAAACAACCAATGGGACGTGCTGCGGACCATGACACCAGCGGACTACACAACCTTTCGGGAGGCCCTTGGCCCGTCTTCCGGTTTTCAGTCTTATCAGTACCGGATGATCGAGTTTGTGCTGGGAAACCGCAATCCGAATATGTTGAAGCCCCATTCTCATGTGCCAAAGGTGCATGCCCAGCTTGCGGCGGAACTGGCAAGACCCAGCTTTTATGATGAAGTTGTCAGACATCTTTTTTGTACACTCGACGGGCATGACGGAAACGCCCCTGCCCCGCAATTGGACACCCCCCACCAAAACATGCCCGCGATTCAAGCGCGCTGGAAAATTGTCTATGAGGATATCAAGACCCATTGGGCGCTGTATGAATTGGCGGAGAAGCTGGTGGACCTGGAAGATTACTTTCGTCGCTGGCGCTTTAATCACGTAACAACTGTTGAACGCGTGATCGGCTTTAAGCGCGGCACCGGGGGAACCGCAGGTGTGTCATACCTGCGCCGAATGCTCGACGTCGAACTGTTCCCAGAGCTTTGGCATCTAAGAGGTGAGTTATGACGCTGCCCCGCAAAGACCTGTTCGATATCCCCGACGATGTCATATACCTCGACGGTAATTCACTCGGCCCGCTGCCCAAGGGGGCAAGTGCGCGCGCGGCCAAGACAATAGAGGCCGAATGGGGCCAACAGTTGATCCGGGCCTGGAACAGTGCGGGCTGGATGGATCTGCCCATGCGAGTGGGTGACCGAATTGCAGGTTTGATCGGCGCTCCAGCGGGGTCAGTTGCCACCGGGGACACGTTGTCGATCAAGGTTTATCAGGCTTTGGCGGCCGCGCTTCGATTGAGACCGGACCGCAAGGTAATCCTGTCTGACACAGGCAACTTTCCCACCGATCTCTACATGGCGCAGGGGCTGATCGACACAATCGGGAAAGACCACACGTTGCAAACTACGGCGCCAGAAAAGGTGGCGGATGCCATCACCGAAGACGTCGCCGTTGTAATGCTGACCCATGTCGACTACCGATCCGGCCGCTTGCACGACATGAATGCGATAACGAAAAAGGCCCATGCCGCTGGTGCCGTGATGATTTGGGACTTGGCCCATAGTGCAGGCGCGATGCCCGTTGATATGGCCGGATCCAACGCAGAGTTTGCAGTTGGATGTTCTTACAAATACCTCAACGGCGGCCCCGGCGCGCCTGCATTCATTTACGCCCGACCCGACATCGTTTCAAAAATCGAACCCGCTTTGGCCGGGTGGTTGGGCCATGACGCACCTTTTGCGATGGAACTGGGCTATCGCCCCGCGATATCGACCGAACGGTTGCGCGTGGGAACCCCGTCAATCGTGCAACTGTCAATCCTGGACGCAGCACTCGACACCTGGGAGGGCGTCGACATGGATCAGCTTCGCAAAGCGTCCATCGCACTTTCAGAGACCTTCATCTCAGAGGTTGAGGCACGTTGTCCCCAGTTGACGCTGGCCTCCCCCAGAGACGCGTCCCAGCGCGGCAGCCAAGTCTCTTTTTCCTTCGAACAGGGCTACCCCGCCATGCAGGCGTTGATTGCGCGCGGCGTTATCGGTGATTTCCGGTCACCTGACATCATGCGCTTTGGCTTTACCCCGCTTTATCTGGACGAGACGGACGTAATCGCCGCCGCCGAGGTGATTGAAGACGTGATCAAGAACGCACTTTGGGACGACCCGAAGTACAAAACCAAATCACGGGTAACGTGATGCCGCTCAATTTCCCACAAGAGGCGCTACCGCTGCGTGACCTGCCAGTCCAATCGACCTTCTTGTACAGCAAAGATAACGCGTGATGGAGAACCGAAAATGAAACCAAAAACGATCCATCCAGACAATTGGGCCCCGGCGCTCGGATACGCCAACGGCATGCTAATGGCGGATGGCACTCTGCACATCGGCGGACAGATCGGCTGGGACAAAGACAAGATTTTCGTCGAAGGCGGCTTGATCGCGCAGATGGAGCAAGCGTTGACCAATATTGCCGAAATCGTGCATGCAGCTGGCGGCGACGTAGAGGACATCGGTCGCCTGACATGGTTTGTAAAAGACAAAACCGAATACCTCGCCAAACAGCGCGAAGTGGGCAAAGCCTATCAGCGTGTCATGGGCAAACATTTCCCGGCCATGTCGCTGATAGTAGTCAATGATCTGGTCGAAGATCAGGCGCTGATTGAAATAGAGGCCACTGCTTATGTCACCCAGGGATGAGAGCTGAACCACTCAAACTCAGACCCTTCAATTCCCATCGTCTTTTTTCAAAATCTTAACTAAGCGCCTCATTCCGGTCGCAGTTCTACCACGCGCGCATCCGCAATCGGGGCGCAGTACCTCAACCCACATGACATGACAAAGCTGCTTTCCAAGCAGGAGTGACCGGGTTGTCTTATCAATCGAAGAAAAGCTTGTATGAGCCAGATCAGGGTGTGCTGGACGCTTTGTCGCCCGGCACGGTCCTGTGCAGCGGCCAGTACACAATAAAAAGCTACATCAACTCAGGTGGGTTTGGGGTCACTTACCTGGCGCTGGACAGCCTCAATCGCCAGGTCGTCATCAAAGAGTGTTACCCCAACGCGATCTGCTGTCGCTCCGGTCAAACGGTTCGGCTGCGTTCACATAATCTGGAAACTGACTTTTCGGATGTTGTTGAACAATTCCAAAAAGAAGCACGTGCGCTGGCACGGCTTCAACATCCCAACATCGTGGGTGTCCATCAGATTTTTGAAGACAATGGCACGGCCTATATCGCACTCGATCTTGTCCCCGGCATGAACCTGTTCGATATCCTTGTGCAGCACACCAAATACCTTACACCAGCTGTGGTTCAGTCCATCACGCGAGCGTTGTTAGAGGCACTTGATTACATTCATGAAAATGGGATTCTGCACCGGGACATTTCGCCTGACAATATTCTGATTGATCCGACCGGGTCGCCGGTCTTGATAGATTTTGGTGCATCGCGACAAGGCGTGTTGCCGTCCGCCAAAATCCTTACGCGCGCCTACAGCGTCAAAGACGGTTACTCACCGCAAGAGTTTTACTTTGAAGGCATGGCGCAGTCGCAATGCTCCGATCTCTACGCTTTGGCAGCGACGCTGGTTCATCTGATTTCTGAAACCCCACCGCCCAACAGTTCGGCCCGTCTGGCCGCAAAGACCGAAGACAACGCAGATCCCTACGTTCCGCTTAAGGGGCGTTTTCCAGACTACGACGCCGTTTTTCTGGATTGCATCGACAGATGTATGGCCTTGTCTGCAAAAGATCGCATTCAGGCTGCCCGCGAATGGCTGAATTTGATTTCCTCGAAGGGCGCGGCGACTAAAAAGCCACCGGCGCCGGATACCGCGTTGGAAAAGGCCATTGCAGATGTGATCCAAACCAATCTTATGGAATTTGCTGAGGGTAAATCCAAGGACAGAACCGGATCGGAAAAACGCATCGAAGCTGCCGCAGATGCATATGCAGGGCACGCCGCAGAAGATGAATATTGGGCGATCTTGAAAGAAGACCCCCCAAAAGCCTCTCGGGCAATACGAAAAACGCAGCGTCCGGCCTCGCGCCGTTCTCCACATCCTATTCGGTCTTTTGTCTCATTTCTTGGCAGGGCCCTACAGCGCAATGGCGCACCGCGAAGCGATCACTAATTTCAGGAGCACGGGATCATGCAAGCCATTAAAAACTTGATAGCACGTCGGCGTCCACCGGGTGAGAATAGTCAGCTAAATGAAAGTCAGCCAGCGGTCGAACCCTCCAGCCCCCTATCCCAGCCGTTGTCTGCCAAAATAAAAACCTCGCAGATCGACCCCAATCGCAAAGCGAAAAACCCTACGCGAGACTTCCTGCCCAAGCCGCCAAAGCCCAAGGTTGCACAGGTTTCCGACTGGGTCAGAAAACCCGAACCGGAACCAAGACCAACGCCGGGGGCAAAAAAGACCTCCGCGCCGAAACTGAAGATCTGGGATATCGAGGTTGAAAAAACGCCGGAACCCGCACCGGACATCCCACAGGCCATTTTCGCGGACAATTCATCTGAAAATGCGCCCCTTGATCCCATGCCAGGGACAACGGCGGCCCCAAAACCCACTTCGAACCAGGCTAAAACGCGGCTGCTGGGATTTAATACCGAAGGCACGCCAGATAGCATTTTCGATGGGAAACCCGCCGATACCAGCGCCGAGAGTAAGTTATTCCCAATTGGGTGGCTTGTGGTGGTCGCTGGCCCAGGGCGCGGCGCCTGTTTCACACTAACCGCAGGCCTGTCGACCATCGGTCGTGACGCGGATCAAACCGTGTCGCTTGACTTCGGGGATGCAGCCATTTCGCGTCAGAACCACATTTCCATCGCTTATGATGCCGAGGAAAACCGCACTTTTGTCGGTCATGGCGGGAAAACGAACATCGTGCGCCTGAACGAGGCACCGCTTCTGACCACAGAGGAATTAAACAACGCAGATCGCATCAAGATCGGCAAAACTGAACTGCAGTTCGTTGCCTTTTGCAGCGCCGATTTCAGCTGGGGATCCTGCGACATTGCGAGAGAGGCGCATGAGTGAACTCATCGCGCAGACGGCTGCCGCGCAAACGATTGGCACGCGCGATCGGCAAGAGGACGCGGTCGTAGCATACGCGTCCGACGACGGTGGCCCGGCACTGGCTATTTTGTCAGATGGAATGGGTGGTCATGACGACGGTGATCTGGCCAGCCGCGTCATCGCCAGCGAAATGTTCAGTGAAATATTCATAGCAGCCGCCCGACTTGGGACGTTTTGCGACCACGCGCCACAGGTTTTTCGCGCGGCCCTGAATTGCGCCAACCAACGGCTGAGCCACCATATTCAAGCTGGCCGCATCAACAAAAACACGGGCGGAACCTTGATATGCGCAACCGTATTGGATGGGACCCTGCGGTGGCTTTCTGTCGGTGACAGTTGGCTTTACGTGTTTCGCCAGGGCCAACTGACACAGTTGAATGAAACGCACTCATTCGCGCGTCAGCTTGACCAAATGGTGGAAAACGACCTGATTGATGCCCAGGCTGCATTGAACCACCCTGATCGAAACTGTCTAACCTCTGCCGTGACCGGCAGTGAAATCCCGAAAGTGGACTGCCCAGACCGAGGCTACAAACTGGCCCCAGATGACATTGTCATTTTGGCCAGTGACGGCATCGACATTTTGGGACCCCACGAAGTTCGCAAATCGTTACGCCGCACGCAGGCAAAATCGAGTGCAAAAATTGCCCGGTCGCTTTTGCAAACCGTGCGCGCAAAAGATGCTGCGGATCAGGACAACAGCTCCGTCATTGTGATCAAGATGCAGCGTGCTGACGTGAAACGTGCAGGCAATTGGCTGGGCTTGCGGCAGTGCTGGAACACTATCAGCACCCAGGCACGCACATGGGCGAACCCAGAAAGGGTGCGCACATGACCGATCCAAAGCACGAAAAATCGCAAACCATACAGCGCCTTAGCCGGCTTGCGGCGGATGAAACCGCCCCTGCCAAAGTGCGCGCGCGCGCAGCTGGCTTTGCCGATCGCCTGACCGCGCCGACGCGGATCGGGCTTTTTGGATTACCCCGTTCAGGTAAGCGCGAGTTGTTAAAGGCTTTGCTGGCGCCGGAACCACTGCCAACAGACCTTCCGGCCGTAACGACCGAGTTTGTACCGGGCGAAAAGGTCGAGAGTTTGGCCATGTTAGGCAACGGCTCCAAAATCAGTGCGACAGGCTATCCTAACGAAGACCTGATGGAACAAGGCGCGGTCTTTATAACTGTCGAAAGCCCGGCCTGCGCCCAAAAATCACGCAGCTACTTGTTAGTTCAATGTGACGCAGTGGCCCAAGACCTAACGGCGGCACTTCGCTGGGCGGCAGATCGGGTCGATATCGCAATATGGTGCTCGCAAAACTTGTCGGCGTTGGAAGCCCAGGTTTGGCTTGCCGGACCAGGCGAACTGAAAAACCACGCTGTATTGTATTGCCCGGCAGTAGATCCATCGCAAAATCAGGAACCTGCGCGGGATTTCCCGCATCTCCTTGATGCGAACAATGGCCCGAAACCTGTGGCTGATTTGGTGTCAGAGATCATAGAAAGCGCCGTGGCCCAAGACATTTGGTCGGCATCGCCGCTGCTGGACAAATACGCCACCCATAACGATCATTGCAGCCCACTGCCCCAAGAGGCACCCCCTCCCGCCCAAAACACGGTCCCGCGCGCGCCCGAACTAGCGCGCATTGAGCTGGCGCGCCTTTTCAACCAATTGCGGCTAGCGGCGTTGAATCTCGAGCAGACGGTTTCAAAATCAGAGGACCCCGAAGACATCTTGGGCGCCTTCGAAGAGCTTTTTGAAGACCTTACCGCACAAGTTTCCGCCGACAGTATAGTTGCGGAAACATGGCCCGATTTGGAGGCAACCCTGGAAGATGCCCGAGACTTCGGGCTTTTGCTGCGCCTGGAGGGAGGCGCGGCGCAGGCGACCGACGCGGCACGGCTGTTGCTGCAGATAAGATACGACATGGAAACGAAACTTGCAGCCTAATGCACGGTCGGCATCACGGCTGGCAAGAACCTGAAGAGGCAACTGATGAGCGAAGCACTTTCAGCTTTTGATGCGCTTGAACCGTTTGTTGACCGCGTGAAAAATCTGGATCTGGCAATCAGCCCGTATGCCGAAGGGTCCGACCCCGCTGTCGCGCAAGAAGCCAAGAAGTTGCGCAAAGCCCTGAAGGGCTTTCAACCCGGAATAACGTTTGTTGGTCAGGTGAAAGCAGGCAAATCGACGCTTGTGAACGCGCTTGCCGGATGGCCCGGATTGCTGCCAGCCGATGTAAATCCCTGGACCTCCGTTGTGACGTCGCTGCATCTGTCTGACCGCCATGGCCGGGCTCCCGCACGCTGTGCATTCCGGTTTTTTACGAACGAAGAATGGGCCAACCTTATCCAACAAGGCGGGCGCGTGGGGGAAATGGCATCGCGCGCCGGGGCTGGGGGCGAGCTGTCAAAGGTTCGCGCACAACTCGAAGAAATGCGCGCCAAGTCGCAGCAACGTCTGGGCAGACGGTTTCAGATGCTTTTGGGGCAAACCCATAGCTATGAAACACTCGATGCCAACCTGATCAAACGCTATGTTTGTATGGGAGACGATTTCTGGGAAACCGCCGGTGGCGATCAGCAGGATGGACAGTTTGCTGATATAACCAAAAGCGCTGACCTTTGGATACCGGGGCCTGACCTGCCCCTCGGGCTGTGCATCAAAGATACACCTGGCGTGAATGACACGTTCATGATCCGGGAGCAGATCACGCTCAACGCGCTTCGGGGCAGTCGGCTTTGCGTCATGGTTCTGTCTGCACAGCAAGCTTTGTCATCTGTGGACCTCGGGCTTATCCGTTTGATATCCAGCATAAAATCCCGTGACGTGGTCATTTTTGTGAACCGTATCGACGAGTTGGACAACCCGGCGGCAGAGGTGCCGCAAATTCGTGCCAGCATTGAAGAAACGCTGGGCAAATTTGGTGGCCCAAAAGAGGTGGAGATCATCTTCGGAAGCGCTCTTTGGGCAGGAACGGCCGCAGCCAACAACTTTGTTGCCCTCGGGGACGCGGAAGTTGACACGTTGATGGCCTGGGCCGAACAGAATCTAAGCGATGACTTGTTTCACGAAGAACCACGCGAAATCGTCTGGTCCATGTCAGGCATTCCGGCATTGGGCCGTGCGTTGTCAGACAGAATTGACGCGGGATCCGGGACGCATCTGATTGAAAAAACCGAAGCTGGATTGAAAAATCTCAAGACCATGGCATCGACTTTTCCGCAAATGCAGGACTTGATCGCGTCCGGCAAATTTACGCTTGAGATGTCTGGGTCAGAACTTTCCGAGCAAATTGATCAGATGAGACAGCAGGCGATTGGCACGTTGTCGTCGCGACTAAGTTTGTTGCAGGAAGCATTTGAAACCCGAGCGCACAAATCCCATCACACCTTCACCAATCGTGCCACTGGCGAACTGATCAAACACCTTGAAAATTACGGGGAAAATGAAGTTTGGACATATGACCCGGTAGGTCTTCGAATGCTGCTTCGAACAGCGTTTTCGGTATTCGCCCGCAGCGCAAAAACCGCGGCCACAGAAGAAATGACCAACTTTGCCGATCGACTGTCCGACGTTCTTCAAAAGGAACTGGGTCTGAACCTCGGCACGGCAGGTATCACACCACCACCTGTGCCGTCGGCTGGAGCACCGATTGAGCTGGCCCAAACCATCGCACTTGATCTGAAAGGTGGGTGGTGGACCACGTTTTGGCGCAGACGACGCGGTTACGGATCGTTTGCCACTGATTTTGCAAAGCTGATTTTTGAAGAAACGGCAGATATGTCCGAAAAACTGCGCGTAGATAGTGTGGGTGTGTACATAGATACCCTTCAGCGCTCTTTGGCAGAGTTTGTCGATGACCAACGCGATCTTGTGCTTGGTATGACCTCAGAACAGCCTGCCATTCTCCCGAACAACCCATCGATTTTGCACCTCAAGGATGTTCAAAATGACCGATACGGCGTGTCCAACTCAGCCAGTTACTCCTATCGTAAATAAACCGCGCATCGCACTGATGGGAGAGTTCAGCGCGGGGAAAAGTACCCTGGCGAACTTGCTTTTGGAACAGCAATCATCACCGGTTCAGGTGACCGCAACGCAATTGCCGCCGATCTGGTATCGACTGGGCCACGGGGAAGTGCACCGGATTTCGCTGGACGGGACGCGGGAACAGATCCCAAATGCAGATTGGTCCACCACATCGACAAAAGACGTCCAAATGATCGAAATTGGGCTACAGGCTGAAACGCTGCACAGCGCGGATCTGATCGACATGCCAGGCACATCAGACCCTAATCTGGAGATCCCGTATTGGAAAACCGTTCTTCCGCAAGTTGACATCGTTGTGTGGTGCACACCGGCCAATCAGGCCTGGCGCCAATCAGAAGCCGCCCTGTGGGACGACGTTCCAGACGCGCTTAAACCGCGCAGTCTGCTGCTGATCACGCGCATGGATCAAATTAGGAATGCAACGGACAGGGACCGAATTTTGCAGCGGGTACGCCATGAGGTTCAAGGCAGCTTTGCGGAGGTGTTGCCGGTGTCCCTGACCCAAGCCATGACCGCCGAAGACGACGACTGCGTTCTGGAGGCCAGCGGTGCAGCCGATATGGTCCGGTTCTTGTTGTCAGTTCTGGACGGTGTCGGCGATAAACCTCGCCCCGACTATGTGCCGTACGTGCCGCCTAAAGAGCCCGCTTTTGAAGCCCACGATAGGATACAAACCGCCCCTACTTCTATCATTCGCCGCATTGTGCCCCGGCGGGCGATAACCAGACGTCTTTCACCTAACTGACTTTCTCCGCAGCTTCCCGGAAATACATTTGGTCATAAGAAATTAACCCCCTGTGAGGCATGAGTGACAGGGAAAGTTAAACACATGCACCCTGCGGACCTGTCAGAATTTCAAGCCAACTTGCCAGGCTGCGAAACAGCCTTGCTGGCAGATATTGGGACATCTACCTGCCTTGTTTCTGCCAGCGCGCTGCATATTGGCCAAGAACAGTTGGATGTGCTTTGTCGCCAAGCAAAGCTCTACTTGAATGACCTGCCTCCACATCCTGAAAAGTCCTGCGTGATAGCTGGCCCAAGAGGTGCACAGGTATATTTCCGACCCAGCCCAACTTCGTCGGAAGTCATGTGTCTGACCTTTGCTCCCAGTGCCTCTTTGCATGGAATTGATGATGAAATTCTTCGGGTCATGTCCCAATCGCTCGGACAGGCATCCTGATGGCATTTTCCACGCCAGAATTAGCCGCTTTGCTGCAAAAAACATCTGCCATCGGCGTGTCGCAGCGGCAATCAAGATCCTATCTTACACCCTGGGACGCGGTCGGTTTTTTTGCCGATTGTCTTGCCGCCTGTGTCCTGCCTCGTTCCATGGTTGTTTATCTGGATAATGCCTTGTGTCTTGAGCTTGTGGCCAACCGCGGGCGGTTAATCGAAATTACCGACCGATCCAAAGACGCTGACCTTCAATTAGGTCCCGTTTCAGCCGCAGATATTGATGTCTTCAGTCAAAACTTTGCAAACTTGGTCTCAACTAGGTCCAATATATCCGTTTTCTTCCAGCCGGTTACCAAAGGTCTTGATACACAACGGGAAGGCGTGACCGGAGCACAGATTTTGCAGGCAAGTGGGTACCAATTTCTACGCAACCTTGGCGCCAACCCTTTCGATATCCTGATTGAGGGCGCGCAGAATGTATTGCTGGGGGTTTATTCACCTGAAACTGGTCTTACACATCGCGCCAGCGGTTTCGAACTTTCATCTTCCTTGAAGGACTGGATCGAGACCATTTTTGGGTCAATTGGGGTCGCCGGCATCTGCGAGGTAACCCAAGTTGCTTTTTATTCTCCTTCCCAGTCCAGGGAAATCACGGTGGGATTTAGCTTGGGAAATGGGCCACCGTTGGCAATTGTATTTAGCAGCGGAGCAGTGGCGGACGTCGCTGAATTTTGGATGGGCCTGCAAACGAACTGTGACGCAGTCTCCTAACGAGCGTTGAGTCACGGTAGCGTTCCGTAATGTCTGCAACTGCTTGACCCACCAGTTTTGCAAAACGGCCGTACCTGCGGCCTCCCCCCGCTTATCGCCTGCCCTGTCCGCACAAAACAACCAATCGCGGTTCAACCTTCGGCACATTTGCGGCGCCGAGACTGGTGGAGCAGAGCTGCATTGAAAGCGCAAAGCCAAAGACGTTCTTTGAGGCTGAAAACACCTGGGCGCGTTGATTGCGCAAAATCTGTTTTTGACCGTCAGCATAAACCTGGCCTTTTTCAAAACTGGAGATTGTTATCAATTTTCATCGTTGTGACGGGCAAGAAAATCATCGACTTCCTGCTTGGTGGGTTGTTCGCCTGCAAAGATCGCAACGTATCGCGTTGCTGAAACAGCGCGTTGCAGTCGTGGCTCCGTGATCCTCATCGAGTAATAGCCTGTCTGAGTCAAAACAGCCGTCATCGCGCGGTAGTGCGCGACGTCAGGCGCAATACCAAACCTTTGGAAAACCGATTGAACAGCTGTGATCCGTTTTTCGTCTGAGCGGTCAACAAGCTTTTGAAGGACAACATCATTGCGGGCCCAATTTCGAACCGCAAGATCAAGAGGCGCATCAAACAGATCCGGATCAATCCAGCAATCGACCAAATTGAAAAGCGCAGCACAAAGACTGTTTGCCGGCAATGCACATCTTTCAATCATGATGCCTGTATTGCGGGTCTGCCAAATGTCGATGATGGCAGCGTGAAGAGCGCCCAAGTCTTTAAAGTGCCAGTAAAATCCGGTCCGAGTGAGGTCCAGTTTCTTTGCCAGGGCCATAATTTTGACCGCCTCGATGCCTTCGTTGACAAACAAGTCATACGCAGCATCCAGCCAAATCTGCCGGGTTGCACGTTCACGGGATTTCCGGGGGGCTTCCATATCAGGATCCTAATTAACTTGACACATGTGTCAATTATCAAAAAGATACCCCTGACACATGTGTCACCCAGGCTTTCAAACCCTAGGATACGTCATGTCAAAAGACCCATTGCTCCAGCCGTACCGACTTAAACACTTAACGCTGCGCAACAGGATCATGACAACATCCCATGAACCCGCCTACCCCCACGATGGAATGCCAAAAGAGAGGTACGCGGCTTATCATGCCGAACGGGCCAAGGCCGGTGTAGCGTTGGCGATGACCGCAGGATCCGCGGCCGTCAGCAAGGACAGCCCACCAGTTTTCAACAATATTCTTGCCTATAAGGACGAGGTTGTTCCCTGGATCCAAAACCTGACAGATGCCGTGCACGAACATGGCTGCGCTGTCATGATCCAATTAACCCATTTGGGACGCCGGACAGGATGGAACAAAGGCGACTGGTTACCGTCGATATCGTCCTCCAAACACAGAGAGCCGGCCCACCGCGCCTTTCCAAAGCTGGCTGAGGATTGGGATATTGAACGCATCATTAACGATTTCGCCGACGCAGCTGAAAGGATGCATGCCGGTGGCATGGATGGGATAGAGCTTCAGGTCTACGGCCATTTGCTGGATCAATTCTGGTCGCCTTTGACCAATGATCTGTCGGGCCCATATGGAGCGGACACATTGGAAAACCGCATGCGGTTTCCTATGGATGTGTTGGATGCAATTCGAAAACGTGTCGGGGCCGAGTTCATCGTGGGTCTGCGATACACGGCAGATGAAGTACAATCGGGCGGCATTAGCGTCGAGGACGGTCTGGAAATTTCAAAACGTCTGGCAGCTTCCGGTCAGATTGATTTCCTGAATGTCATTAGGGGTCGCATTCATACTGATCCCGCGATGACCGATATGATCCCTGTGCAGGGCATGAAAAACGCACCACATCTCGATTTCGCGGGCGAAGTGAAAAAAGCCACAGGCATGCCAACCTTTCATGCCGCTAAGATCCCCGATGTGGCTACGGCACGCCACGCTATTCAAGCCGGGCTGTTAGATATGGTTGGGATGACCCGAGCCCATATGGCCGACCCACACGTGGTGCAGAAAATCGTGGAAGGCCGCGAAGATGATATTCGTCCCTGCGTCGGGGCCACTTATTGTCTTGATCGGATCTATCAGGCGGGAGAGGCTCTTTGCATCCATAACGCAGCCACTGGCCGCGAATTGTCAATGCCGCATGCAATCAGCGCGGCTGGCGTCACCAAAAAAGTCGTCATCATCGGCACAGGACCTGCAGGTTTAGAAGCGGCGCGCGTGGCGGCAGAGCGTAGCCACAAAGTGATTGTCTTTGAGGCGGCATCTGAACCGGGAGGACAAATTCGCCTGACTGCCAAAAACCCGAGGCGCCGAGAGATGATCAGCATCATCGACTGGAGAATGGCCCAATGTGCCGCTCGCGATGTGGTGTTTCATTTCAACACCTGGGCTGAGGCAAGCGATGTCACGGCCCTAGACCCAGACGTTGTGATTGTCGCGACTGGTGGCATGCCCAACACTGAGTTGTTTGAACAAAGAGGAGCCCAGGCCAATGTTGTCACGTCTTGGGATATTATTTCCGGCGACGTTCGGCCAGCTGGCAAAGTGTTGATCTACGACGAAAGCGGCGATCACCCGGCTTTGCAGGCCGCGGAGGTAGCAGCTTTGGCTGGCTCTGAGGTTGAGATCATGACACCCGATCGCACTTTCTCGCCCGAAGTTATGGCAATGAACCTGGTACCTTACATGCGCAATTTGCAGGATAAGGATGTGACCTTTACCGTCACGCGCCGCCTGCTGGATGTAGTCCGCAACGGCAATAAGATGACAGCTACGATCGGAACAGACTACAGCGATTACACTACTCAGGCGGACTATGATCAGGTCATCGTGAACTACGGGACACTGCCGTTGGATGACCTCTACTTCGATCTAAAGCCTTTGTCCCGCAACGGCGGCGCAGTTGATCAGGAAGCATTAATAACGGGGCGCCCGCAAACTCTAGTGCGCAATATGGATGGCTCATTCCAACTGTTTCGCATTGGCGATGCGGTCTCAGCCCGAAATACCCATGCAGCAATTTACGATGCTCTGCGACTGATGAAGGACATTTGACCCGCGGGCTGCAAAAACCATCTTTGTCGTATCCAGTCACCACGATGCCTAAGTAGCTGACGTGGTGGTCAACTGTGGGGCACCCCATTTTTCCAACCAGAAGGATCACGACTCAACAACGCATATCCTGACAAAATTTCCCTCTAAAACGCATGTAAAAAAGACGATTTTCCGATTATCGGCTCGGAAACATCCAACTTTTCAATGGCTAAGAATGAACACAAAAAAACGACCTAGCGCTTGGTGAAGGTTTATGTACACAGGATTAGATGGCGGTGCCCATCACCGATTTGCCCCGATGCTTTTTTCAACGAGGCAGCGTTACAGAATTTCGGGTAATTTGAACCGATTGCGCGCCCGGGAACCGGGCACCTGCGCAAGTTTTAGCTTTTTGGTACGCGCTATAGGGTTCGAACCTATGACCTACTGATTAAAAGTCAGTTGCTCTACCAACTGAGCTAAGCGCGCGCCGTGGCGTGCTAGGTATGCGAAGGGTCCATCCCGGTCAAGAGGAAAGCTAGCGCTTTTTGGGGCCTATCTCAGGCGACTAGAATGAGCTGTATAAAGGGGCTATATGCCCAGCCATGGCTGATGGATCACAGACTCACGCTGGCGGCATCCCGTTTCTCAAAATGCACGGATTGGGCAACCATTTCGTGATCATTGACGCGCGCGCTTCAGTGGACCCGATTACGCCTGACCGGGCGCAAGCCATTGGCGACAGATTTCGGGGCGTGGGCTATGATCAACTTGCCGTCCTTACCTCAAGCGTTGAGGCGGACGTGGATGTCACTTTTTGGAACTCGGACGGGTCGCAGGCAGGTGCCTGCGGCAACGCAAGCCGCTGCATTGCCCGGCTGATGATGGAAGAAACCGGGCGTGAGGCGGTTTCGTTGCGCACCGAACGCGGAGTTTTGCCGGCGCAGCTAAAAGACGGCGCCATCAGCGTGAATATGGGGCAACCGCAGCTTAACTGGCAGGACGTGCCACTGGCGCGGGACGCAGACCTGAACGCACTACCACTGCCCGGCGCGCCGAGCGCGGTGGGCATGGGCAACCCCCATTGCGTGTTCTTTGTGGACGACGTGGCGGGTGTTGATTTGGAAACCGATGGCCCCCGGTTCGAACATGACCCGCTTTTTCCCAACCAAACCAACGTAGAATTTATTCAGGTTATCGACCGTCAGAACTTGCGCATGCGGGTTTGGGAACGGGGCACCGGTGTAACCTTGGCTTGCGGGTCGGGCGCCTGCGCTGCACAAGTGGCCGCCCATAGACGCGGTTTGACGGACGCCACCGTCACCATCCACTTGGACGGCGGGCCGCTGGAAATTGAGCGGGCGGAGGACGGCATCTGGATGACCGGCGCCACGCAAAAGGTCTTTTCCGGGGTCTTTGATCCAGAGTTTTTATCGTGACAGCGCCAAAGTTCACCACCTTCGGCTGTCGGCTCAATTCTTATGAGACCGAGGCGATGAAAGACCTGGCTGCAACACACGGCGTGTCTGACGCCCATGTGGTGAACACTTGTGCAGTAACGGCGGAGGCCGTCCGGCAAGCCCGCCAGAAAATCCGCCGCATCCGGCGCGAAGACCCGGATGCACGCATTATCGTTACAGGATGTGCCGCACAAACGGAGCCCGAGACCTTTGCCCAGATGGCGGAGGTGGACCTTGTGCTCGGCAATACCGAGAAGATGGAGGCTGGCACCTGGGCGCGCATGCAAGGGCCGGACTTCATCGGCGCCACGGAAAAAATCGTCGTGGACGACATCATGTCGGTCGAAGACACCGCGCCGCATCTGATTGACGGATTTGGCACCCGCAGCCGCGCCTATGTGCAGGTGCAAAACGGCTGCGATCATCGCTGTACCTTTTGCATTATTCCGTATGGCCGCGGGAACTCTCGTTCCGTGCCAGCTGGGGTCGTGGTGAACCAGATCAAGCGGTTGGTGCAGGCCGGGTATAACGAGGTTGTTCTCACCGGCGTTGATATCACCAGTTGGGGGGATGATCTGCCGGGCAACCCGCCGTTGGGCGATCTGGTGCAACGCATTCTGAAGTTGGTGCCGGATCTGCCACGTCTGCGGATTTCAAGCATTGATTCAGTGGAGGCTGACCCGGCGCTTGTCGACGCCATTGCGGATGAGGCCCGGTTGATGCCGCACCTGCATCTGTCGCTTCAGGCGGGCGACAACATGATCCTGAAACGCATGAAGCGCCGCCATCTGCGCGACGACGCCATCGCGTTTTGTGAAGCGGTGCGAAAAGCCCGGCCTGGCATTGTTTTTGGCGCGGACATCATCGCGGGTTTTCCAACCGAAACGGACGAGATGTTCGATAATTCACTCAAGCTGGTGGATGAATGCCACCTGACCTGGCTGCACGTCTTTCCCTATTCCCCGCGCAATGGAACACCCGCCGCGCGCATGCCGCAAGTGGACCGCCGCCTGGTCAAAGAACGCGCGGCCCGGTTGAGGACCAAGGGGGATGCACGGGTAACAGACCATTTGGCCAGCCAAATCGGCCGTCACCATTCGGTCCTGATGGAAAATCCGCACATGGGTCGCACCGAAGCCTTTACCGAGGTAAAATTCGACACCCCTCAGCCGGAAAGCCAGATCGTTCAGGCGGAAATAGCAGGCCGCACAGATCGGCACTTGCTGGCGGCATGACACGCCCGGTCCTTTGGTCCTTTCGCCGCTGCCCTTACGCAATAAGAGCGCGGCTGGCGATTTTGGAAAGCGCACAATCTGTTGAGTTAAGAGAAGTCGTTTTGCGCCAAAAGCCAGAGGCGTTTTTGGAAGCTTCCCCAAAGGGGACAGTTCCCGTCTTGGTGCTGCCTGATGGGCAGGTCATCGAAGAAAGCCTGGAAATCATGGACTGGGCTTTGGCCGTCCGTGATCCCAATCAGATTGCTGCGGATCCGGCGGGTCGGGCGCTGATCGCTGATTGTGAGGCGGACTTTAAACCTCACCTCGACCGCTACAAATATCATACCCGCTACGACGACGCCCAGCGCGAAGACGAACGCGCAAAGGCCAGCGAATTCGTCTGGCGGTTGGATGGGCTGTTGGGCGAAGGCTATCTGGCAGGCAACACGGCAGGACAGACGGACTTGGCAATTGCGCCATTTGTCCGGCAATTCGCGAACACCGACCGCACATGGTTTGACGCCCAAAAATGGTCGTTCGTCGGAAAGTGGCTGACAGCTTTCGAGACCTCGGACAGGTTTGCCGCGATCATGGCAAAGTATCCGCAGTGGGAACCCGGCACAGCCGGGGTGGCCTTTCCCTAAGATCGGCGAATATGCTGGCTTGAACACCAGTACGAAGGCAGGCTCATGCACCCCAATCGCATCTTTCGGCGTGAAGAAACTACGCGACATTTGGAATTCGTCCGTGAGACGGCATTTGGCATTCTTTCGGTCAACGCAGACCCGTCGCCAGTGCTGTCGCATATCCCATTCCTGATCTCTGACGACGGCACGCGGCTTGAGGCACATCTGGTGCGCAACAACCCTATTGCCAAGATGCTGACCCAAGGTCCCTGCCCGGCCGTCATCGCGGTACAAGGGCCCTTTGGCTATATCTCGCCAGATTGGTACGGGATGCTCGATCAGGTACCAACCTGGAACTATGTGGCCGTGCATTTGCGCGGCACCCTACGCGCCCTGCCCGATGACGCGCTGTTTGGCGTTTTGGAACGTATTTCTGACCAGATGGAGGCGCGATTGGCGCCAAAACCCGTTTGGAAGATGGAAAAGATGACCCCTTCTGTGCGGGATCAGATGATGCGGATGATTGTTCCGGTAGAAATGGACGTGGCAGAGATCGACGGCACCTGGAAGTTGGGTCAGAACAAACCGGAGGACGCGCGGATCGGTGCGGCAGACGGCTTGGAAGAAGCAGGTCAGGGCGCAGAGACTACCCGTTTGGCTGCCTTGATGCGGTCGCTTTAAGCTGTCATCGCCCGCACAGGTGCTGCGCCCAAAACCTTGGGCGTTGGCACATTGATCAGGCGTTGCGGGTCGAGCGACACACCGCTTAACAACCAATATTCCGCCAGCCGTGCGCCGAGGGCATAGCCGTATCCGGACGGCTTGTTGCCGTTGCCATGAAACCATTCAGAATGGTCATACTTCGTTGACATCATGGTGCGTTGGTCTGGCCAATGGGCGGTCAGAACGTGTTCGCTCATCGTCTCCCAATGCTCTAGCGGTCCGCCAAACACCAAACGCGTGAACTGTGCCGCCAACCCTTCGCTAACCAGCGCGCCGCCCAACGTGAAGCCGTAGCCCGGACCGGCTGCACGTAACGCGCGGTGGGCGCAATTGACCATCTGCCGTTGGATCAACCCAGTGGAAAGCGTGTCGCCAAATTGTTCATTGTAGGGATCGAGGATCAACGTCACCAAATTGGGGCGCGTCACATGGGCGCCAAGGCCGATGTCCTTACGCACCGCTTCGTCACCACGTTCCACCAGGATATCCAGAGCTGGCAGGCGCACATACTTCCGCATGGTTTTTTGCGCAGTCTCCAGATCTGCCGTGATGCGCTGTTGCCATGGGCTAAGGTCGCCTGTGGCGTCGAGCCAGTGTAGTTTCCAAGTGGCCATGATACCTGCTCCAACCCCTCTTTGAGGATTTGCGACAGATTAACCTTTACCCAGCGCGGACGAAAGCCCCAGTTGCATCAAGCCTGCAAACGATGTGCGTGCATGTGCTGATAATGCGGCAGCACAGTTGCATAGATGTCTTGCACCTGGTCAGGCGCCTCAGTGATATCAGTGTAGCGGCGCGGTTGCGGCTTTAGGCCGTCAGAATTGGCGATGTTCGCGTGCCACGATCCGCCGTCATACCAACCGTGATTGCCAACATTGCCCGTTGGCTCCCAACTCAGCGCCGCGTCAATGTAGGGAATGCCGACCGCGCCACATCAGGCGGCCACGATGCCATGGGGATTTTCAAGCAGGTCGTCACTGTCAATCAGCGGTGGCGCATGACCAAGTTTATCTGCAATCCGGTCAAACAACTGTCGCTGTTCCAATATCGCAATCTCTTTCAACACAAAATCTGGCCAGTGTTTGTGCATGGATGTGGCGACCTTCGCCGGATCGCGGATCAAGAAACTGTGGTTGAAGTGGCTCAGAAAAGCATCGTTCCAGGCGTGTTCAACATAGTGGGGGAAGTCTTTGGTGAACACCGCACCCTGCCCGGCCGCGCCCAACATTGCCTGCCACACGCTGTCAAACGTAAGGCCCGTCGTGCGGGCGCAGTCCGCATTGATACGCAGCTAAACACACCAACCGATGGCGGCGACATCCGCAGAAAATCCGACGGCCCGCCGTCAAAATCATGGGGCGGTGCCGTGAAACCGACCTGATAGGGAAACAAGAGGTTCGCGGGGTCTTTCCAACGCGCAGGCTTTTTGTATGTCATTGGCAGTCCTTTCTGACCCTTTCAGCTAGGCAGCCTCAATCCTCTGTGTCCATTGCTAATTGCGCGCGCTAGCCATTCCAATATTGATATGAGTGGACGCCAACATCGGCCCTCCATGCCGGTACCGCGCTCCTTTATAGCCACTGCCACGACGCGGCTCGGGCGTGACGCTATAGCTTCGAGGCAGTAGCCGGAAGCCCAGCGCTCAGAACACTTCACGCCACATGAGGCGCTCTAATAAAACTTGAGCACCGCTGAGAAAATGACCTAACAATTGGGCCAGACACTCTCCAATAAACCGGGGGGCGATTGGTAATCTTTTAGGAGTTTTTGCGATGCAAATTAAAAAAACAATCGATCTTTTCTTAAACCTCTTACGCAAGGCGCCCACCTGGCTCGTCCGGTATGTATACCCAGCCGCGTTCGTTGCTCTTTTGGTTCCCACTGATTCAAGCGCGCAAGGGCGCTTCGTCCTGTTGGATGTGATCGCCACACATGAGCATTCAGCAACCCCGGTGAGTTGGAACTGGGAGAACGGGCGCTATGAGGTTTCCTTTGAAGCCGATTATGGCGGCCCCAATTGCATCGGGCAGCATAAGATTGCCTTCAAATTTTCATCGGACCCGCGTGAGATACTGGAGGACAGTCCATTTGAAATCGAGGTCGAGAACATTGGTGAAGACGCACCATGTGACGGAATATCAAGAGTAAGGGTTCAGGGATCTCAAGGAGCTCTTCACCCATCCAAGCTCTTGCCCGCAGACTTTGCCACCAGCGGTACTTTTGATTTGGAAGCAAGTCCTCAGAGGGAAATGGTCCTGCGCGAAGGCGAACCTCGCCGCCTTTTTCATGACATGAAAACCCGCAAAATAGTGATCACTGCACCTTATGAAGCGTTTCACTTCCAAGTCGTTCGACCCTGGAACACCATTGACCGATTGTACTTTTTGTACGGCTACGAAATCACCAAGTAGGCCCCATCTGGTATTCCCGCATACTAACGCGAGCGCCCTTGCGAAAGGGGCATCCAGCCGGTAAGCCGCCGTTGCTCAATCCCGAGCGCCCGATTCCGGTGCCCGATCAAAGGGGCCATTTCTGGGTAAGGTGTCCGACTACCCTTTCAAAACGGAGCAGATATGCAACGCGGTTTCATCCTTGGCGTTCTCGCCATGGCGACGGTGGTCGTCGCCTCCAACATTCTTGTGCAGTTCTTTGTGGGCAACTGGCTTACCTGGGGTGCATTCACTTATCCTGTCGCCTTTCTCGTCACGGATGTGATGAACCGGCTCTACGGCGCGGCAGCCGCACGTCGGATTGTGTTTTTCGGCTTTGTCGTGGGTGTGATCTGTTCGCTCATCGGCACGCAAGTCATGATCGACATCGCACCAGACTTCTCCGCCCCGGCAGTCACGCTGCGGATCGCCATTGGATCCGGCCTCGCCTTCCTGGTGGCGCAACTGACTGACGTGCTGGTCTTTGACCGGTTGCGGCAGGGGTCGTGGTGGCGTGCACCTGTTGTGTCGTCTATCATCGGCTCGTCCCTCGATACGGCGCTGTTTTTCACCATCGCCTTTTCGGCGGGAATGGTGGGGATGCTCGGCGCCGACCACAACACCGACTTTTTCAATGAACAGGTCGCAACGCCCTTTGGGATGGAGATGACCCGCTGGGTCGGCACCGCGTTCATAGACTGGCTGGTGAAGCTGTCGATCGCGCTGATTGCCCTGATCCCATTCCGGGTCATCGTCAGCCGCGCGTCACACGCCTGACACCAGAAATTCACAAAACCTATCGCCCACCCCCAAAATATGGGGGTGGAATGCAAAAAGTTCTTGCCTTTCGCTGCAACCGTGGCACGCTTTTGATGTGGGGCGCAAAGCCCTGCGCATGAAACAATCAGAAAGGAGGTGCCAATGTCTATTGGGAAACAGGAGCAGCTGGTTAAGGTTACGAGTGGGGTGATGATCTAGGGGGCAGCCCTTCTATGCATCACCCGGCTTCAGGATAAAGACCATCCTGCTTGCCACCTCCAAATCTCAAGGGAAGCCCTGCCGGCGAATGCTGGCGGGGCTTCTTCCGTTTCAGAGAAGTCGTTGCATCGCCGGCCTGCCTGATTAAGCGGTTTTACAAAACCAACCGCAAACGCTCCCGTGCGCGGGCGATCCGGCTCATGACCGTCCCCACGGGAACGTCCAGCGTCTCTGCCATCTCAGCGTAACTCATGCCAACCTCCACCCGCAGGTGCAGCGCGCGCGCATAGGGTTCCGGCAACCGTCTGACCGCTTCCCAAGTTTGGGCGCAGGCCAGTTCTTCGAATGCATCACCAGCCACATCCGGGGGTTCATTGCCCACCAAAGGCTCCGCCAGGGGGGCAGCCCGGCGGAGCTGGTCCCGCCACAGATTCCGCAAAATCGTAGCGAGGTAGGCCCGCGGGTGCGCCACATCAATAAGCGACACCTCGCGGGCCAACATGTGACAGACCGCGTCTTGCACCAGGTCCTGCGCCGTCTCTGCATCGCGGGTCAGATGGCGTGCATAGATGTGCAGGTCTTCGAGGTGATCGAACAAACGATCTGGCGTGTGGTCGGCGTGTTGCATGCCCCCTACCTAGGCTATTTACGCGCGAACCTGTTAAGCGGGCTCCCGCTGCGCGCGGGCACCCGCCTACAACCAGTGCGCGAAATCCTGCCATTGGGCGAAGCCCCGCCGCCCTCAGAGCCGCCCGGAATTCACCCCCCTCTTTTTGCGTCTCTACCCACGAGCGGCGCATTTGTGACCGCTTTGAAAACGAACCATGGAGAGACTTATGAAAACCCTTGTGACCACGCTCGCCACCCTGACCTTTGTGACTACCGCCGCAGCAGCAGAGATGTCGGACCATGACACCAACGCGGACGGCGTGCTGTCGGTCGAGGAATTTGCAGCTGCCTTCTCCGACAAAGATCCGTCGATCTTTGCAGCTGTGGATACCAACGCAGACGGCATGATCGACCCGGCAGAATACGCCGAAGCCACAGCCGAAGGTGGCCCGCTGGCAGGCTAATCCCGGCGCAGGTGCACAAAAAAGAGAGGCCCCCGGAACGCATCCGGGGGGCTCTTTCGTTTGGCTGGCGGTGTTAACGATAGAATTCGCGGCCGTCTTTGGGGGGACTAAACTGATCGCGGCGAACGCCATTGCGTACCACATCGCGCAACGTGCGCTGGCGCTGCGACACGTGGCGGCCGGGTTTGGCCTTCCACTTGGCAGGTGACTGGGTTTGTTGAACCTTGGCCGGTTGGGTAAGCCCAAACGTCAGTTGCCCGGTTTCCGACAGATACTGCTGATCGGCAGCAGCAGCAGAGCCCATCAGGGCAACGGCAAAGATTGCGGGGACGATGTGTTTCATATCTGGCCTCCTGGGCAGGGTTGCTTTCCTTGTCCCAGAATGTGGGCCGGCCCCCGGTCACAGTCCAAACACACTGTGCGGCGCATTCGTGATCCTGCCCGTGTGAATTGTTACAGCCCGTGGTAAAGACCAGCCATGCTGCGCGTGACCGATAAAATTGTGATCCAGGACTGGGAACTGACCGAGCACTTCATGCGCGCGGGCGGCCCCGGCGGGCAGAACGTGAACAAGGTGGAAACAGCCGTCGAGCTGCGGTTTGAGGCCGAACGCTCCCCCTCCCTGACCGAGCCGGTAAAGCGCAGGCTGCGCAGGTTAGCAGGCCGCCGCTGGACCAAAGACGGCGCGCTTATCATCCAGTCGAGCGAACACCGCACCCAGGCCCGCAACCGAGACACCGCCCGCGAAAGGCTGGCGGAGTTGGTGCGCCACGCGCTGGTCGAGCCGAAACGGCGGGTGAAGACGCGGGTACCACTGAGCCAAAAGCGCAAACGGGTGGATGAGAAGAAACGGCGCGGCGAGGTCAAGCGATTGCGGGGTGGGGGTTAGTAGTTGGAACCATACAAGTGTAGTGCAATGCCACACAATTTATGCCGTTGAGCACAAAGTGTTGCATACTACCCCTACTTGGTGCACAAATTGTTCACTTGACAATACAGGAACAAAATAGGAACATGGGAACATCCCAGCGCATCCGCGACCCTCTTCACGATCTAATTAAATTCGATGAAGAACCATTCGAAAGTATGCTTTGGGAAGTAATACAAACAGCACCCTATCAACGTCTGAGGCGCATAAAGCAATTGGCATTCTCAGAGTTCGTTTATCCGGGAGCCACGCACACCAGGTTCGCACACTCTATCGGTGTTTTTCATACTGCACGGCAGCTGATGCAAATAGTAGAGAGAGACTTGGAGAAAGTTGATCGTTGGAAAGCTGATCGAGCGCGCGTTTCAATTGCAGCGGCTCTTCTGCACGACGTTGGACATGGTCCTTTTAGCCACGCTTTCGAGACTGTCTGCGAAGAACTTCAATTGTCGACGACTAAGCATGAAGAAAGAAGTGCTAGCATCATTAGAAACACGGAAATCGGCGAAATTTTAGAGAAACACCAAGATCGCGACTTCAAAATAGATGTTGCCAGTTTGATCGCTGCAGGTGGCCCAACGGACGTTTATAGCTCTGTTGTTTCGAGCCAGTTTGATGCTGACCGTTTGGACTACATGCGTCGCGACCGTTTGATGACAGGCACTCAGCATAGCGAAATTGACTACACTTGGCTTGTTGAGAACCTAAAAATTGCTAGGCTTAGGTCGGGAATTGATGATGAGCCAACTGACGACATCGAGACCTTTGTACTCGATCAAAAGGCTTACTATGCTGCGGAGACTTATGTCCTAGGCTTATTTCAGCTTTATCCTACGGTTTTCTACCACAAAGCAACTCGTTGTATGGAAGCAATTTTCACGCAGTTGCTTATGCGAATAGGAACTTTGGTTAAAGACGATGACTACGACAATATTGGGCTTCCAAAGGGCCATCCGATAATTAGTTTCTTTCGGAACCCAGAGTCGCTCGAAAATTTCTTGGAACTTGATGACACTACTTTTTGGGGCGCAATGTCCCAGCTTTGCTCCGCGCCAGATGAGTGTGTGTCACAACTGGCCGGCCGTCTAGCGAGCCGCAACCTTTGGAAAACTTTTGACCTGCGATTGACAATCGAGAAGCGCCTACAAGGCTGTGAGCCAGACGCAGTTGAACGCACGATTGCTAACGCGCAGGATGAAATTCTCGCATGGAGCACCGATAATTCTGCAAATGTGCCGAGAGCGGTACTCAGCAGCACAAAGCGCGACCCGTACAAAGTGACTCCGATAAGTGCCAGCCCATTGAACAAAGTGTTCATAGAATCCGGTGATGAATTGGTTGAGTTACGCGAAATTTCGCCGGTCGTGCGTGCTGCCAAGACTTACAGACTTAATCGCGTTTATTACGCAGACGAAGACAATGAAGCGCTAAGACAAATCGAAAAGATCACAGAGTCTTGTATCAGGGAGCAAGAAAATGGCACAGTCTAGAATCCGCGAGTTTAGTAGTTCGGCAACTAAGATTGTCTCTGACGCTGATGGAGAGGTTGTCGGCCGTACAAGAATTCAAAAAATGGCTTATTTGCTTGAGTTGGCTGGAGTAGGTGACGGTTTCAAATTCTCCTACAAACACTATGGACCGTACAGCCAAATGCTTGCCGAGTCTGTTAGAATTGCTGTGTTGTTTAATGCAGTTACCGAAGAAAAACACCAAACAGATTGGGGTGGCATGTATTCAGTTTACAGAGCAAGCCCTTCAGATGAAGTCAACGCCGTGCGCAAACAAATCCTTGACGTGACAAAAAGGGCAAACGCCGTTCAACTCGAGTTAGCTGCAACGGCAGCATACTTATCGTTTGAAGGATACGAAGATGCATGGGCCGAAACGTCTAGAAGAAAGCCTGAAAAAGCACAACACATCCCAGGTGCTATGGAACTTTACCGGGAGATATCTTCGTTGGAAACACCAAATGGTTGGCCAGTGGTAAACTAAACCACGACCTCCATCTCAGCCTGCTCCCCAACCCCAAACACCCGCTTGTACCGCGCAATCTCCGCCACCGGCCCCATAGCCTTCCTCGGGTTGTCGCTCAGCTTCACCGTTGGGCGGCCGTTGGCGCTTACCGCTTTGCAGACCATGCTGAAGGGCGCCAGTTTGTCGTCCTCCATCAGCCCGCGGAAGTCGTTGGTCAGCATTGTGCCCCAGCCAAAGCCCATGCGAACGCGGCCGTCGAATTGGCGGTGCAGTTCGATGATCTTCTGCTCGTCCAGCCCGTCGGAAAAGATCACCAGTTTCTCGGTCGGGTCCTCGCCACGCTCGCGCCACCAGCGGATCGCCGTTTCGGCCCCCGTGGCAGGGTCGCCTGAATCCACGCGGATGCCGGTCCACCCGGTCAGCCAATCCGGCGCGCGGTCCAGAAACCCTTGGGTGCCATAGGTGTCGGGCAGGATGATGCGCAGGTTGCCGTCGTGTTCTTCGTGCCAGTCCGCCAGCACCTGATAGGGCGCCTGGGCCAGCGCCTCATCCGTTTCGGCCAGCGCGGAATAGACCATAGGCAGCTCATGCGCGTTGGTGCCGATGGCCTCCACCTCGCGCCGCATGGCGATCAGGCAGTTCGATGTGCCGGTGAACTTATCCCCCAGCCCTTCCTGCATGGCCTGCACACACCAGTCCTGCCACATGAACGAATGCCGCCGCCGGGTGCCGAAATCGGCCACGGCGAGGCCGTTTTCGGCGCGCAGAGCCTCAATCTTTTGCCACAGCTTGGTCATCGCGCGGGCGTAGAGCACTTGCAGCTCAAACTTGCCCATGTGGCGCATGACGGTGCGGGACCGCAGTTCCATCAGGATCGACAGGGCGGGGATTTCCCAGAGCATCACCTCATGCCAGCGGCCCTCAAACGTCAGCTCATACTGCCCGTCGCGCTTTTCCAGGTGGTAGGGGGGCAGTTGGAAGTTCTCGAACCATTCCATGAATTCGGGCGTGAACATCTGGCGCTTGCCGTAGAACATGTTGCCGCGCAGCCAGGTGCTCTCGCCCCGCGACAGGCTAAGCGAGCGGACGTGGTCCAGTTGCGCGCGCAGGTGTCCCTCATCCACGATCTCTGCCAGGCGGACCGATTTGGTGCGGTTGATCAGGCTGAAGGTGACGTTGACATCCGGCTTGTTGCGGAAAATCGACTGGCACATCAATAGCTTGTAGAAATCCGTGTCGATGAGCGAGCGGACAATCGGGTCGATCTTCCACTTGTGGTTATAGACGCGGGTGGCGATGTCGACCATGGCAGGGCCTCAGCGGTTCAGGGGTCTTCCGAGGGTACAGCCTTGAGCCTTTCGCCCGCGGCGTCAAGCCAAGCCTGCGTTCGCTTGGCATCTGCGGCAAGTTTAGGCGTAGTTGGCGGTCAGCTGATTTGCGCAAACTGCATCAAGCGGGTCGTAGAGCGCCACAAACTCCACCGGTTCACTGTTTTCCATCGCCGCCACAACGGTGGTCGACATGGCAAACTGGTGCACCAGCCAAGCCTGCAACCACAGCTCTGGCGCGCCGCCGGGGCGAATTCCAAACGCACCATCCATGGCATAAAGGGTAAGCGAGGTCTTTTGCGTTTCCCGGTCGAGATAGACCTTTGCCTCTGCCAGAAATTCCTCCACCGCTGGGTCATCCACCTGCGTGCCATACGCCTTAAGGATCACGTCTCGTCCGAAAGCGTGAAAGCCGCCAGGCCGCCGCAGGTAGATCAACACCGTCCCGCCGATGACTGCCGCCGTGCCCATCAGAACTGCGCGCCGGGACAGCCCCATCAAATCGCCCTGCCCGCGCGCAAAGCCAGCGCTGACAGTGTCAGCGTGGGGTTGGCTGGGCTGGAGGTAGGGAAGGCTCCGGCGCCCGGCGCGTAGAGGCCCGACACACCGTGGCAGCGCATGTGGTCATCGACCACGCTGGTGTCCGGGTCTACACCCATCCTGTGGGTGCCCTGGATATGGTCTTCCGACACCAGTTCGCCACCTACAAACATGTCTTCAACGCCAAATGGCAGCAGGTCAGGCAAAGCTGCCGCCCCGGCCTTTAGAGCGTCGCGACCGTAGGCCGAGTGACCGTTCCAGATCGTCTCGGCCTCCCCCTCTCGCAAGACAACACGGTTGTCAGAAATGGGCAGATCCTCAGCGATAAGCTTCAGGCGCATCCGTTCTGTCCAGCGTCCGGGCGTCGCACGGATGGAGGCGGGCGCGTTGTGGTTTTCGATTAACACGGCCCCATAGCGCGCCCGATGCGGCCCGTCATAGAGCCCGTACCCATGGCCAGGGATTGACGTACCTCCGAAATAGTTTCGCTGGCCCCGTTTCCAGATCCAGGATTACATTGATACCAACCTGTTCGTGCAAATACCGCCCGAGTGCCGGGTTTTTGACACCGCTCCGCATCAGGATCGCGGCATTGAAGATCGCGTTGGCGCCAAGCGCGACAAGGCCTCCCGCAATCCGCTGTTCCGCGCCGTCGCCCGCGCGCACCAGAACGCCTGATGCCACGCCACCTGCGATGTCCACTGCGCGCACCTCCGCCCCCAACACAACAGCGGCCGTGTCGCGTTTGAACCGGTCGATCCCGTTTAGAACAGTGAATTTCGCATCAATCGGGCAGAGATGGCAAAACCCGTTGCCGCAACACTGCGCGCGGCTTCCGCCGTTGGACCGGGCCGTCGGTTGAGCAAACCAGTCGTTCGAATGGGCCTGCAAGACGAAGTCTGTGTGGCTTGGGGTGTGCGGCGGAAAGGGGAAAGGAGTGCTGCGCGGCAGGATATGGTCCGACCCGCCGCCGCTGACCTCCATCACCTGCTCCACCTCCGCGTAAAAGGGGTCAAGCGTGTCATAGGTGACTGGCCAGTCCTGACCTACGCCGTATTCCGTCATCATCCGAAAGTCGTTTGGATGAAAGCGCGGGGTGCACGCCCACCAACAATTCGAATTGCCGCCGAAAATCGAATGGGCCTTCCAGACCTTCCTCGTATCCGAGGTATTTTGAACAGGGATATCTTCGATCACTGAAAAGTCGTTTTGCACCTGATCTTCGTGCGGCTGCAGCGGGCCTTTTTCAAGGATCAGCACCCGCAGGCCCGCAGGCAGGCCGCGTAAGAAAAACATGGCAGAAAAACTGGAACCGGCGATGATGACGTCCCAGTTTTCGGCGGCAGCTTCTGCCGGTGTCAGGTTGCGAAACATGCGGTGGTCCCGGTCGCCTTTAGTTCGTTCAACCAGCCGTCTGGCAAACCGCGCTAGATCAGCATGATCCCAGCATCCTTCATCTGTTTTGTGGCAGCATCCAGCGACTTGTCTAGGTCGATCGCACGACAAAGGTCCATGCGCACCTCAACCTCAAACCCCAATTTTGCAGCATCAATCGCAGAATAAGCCACACAGAAATCAGTCGCCAAACCCGCCATCGCAAGCTTTGAGATGCCGCGCGTGCGCAGATAGCCGTCCAAACCGGTCGGCGTTTCATGGTCGTTTTCAAAGAAGGCGGAGTAGCTGTCGATCTCTGCCCGGAAACCTTTACGGATAATCATATCGGCGTCCACGCGCAGATCCGCGTGAAATTCAGCGCCGTGACTGCCCTGAGCACAGTGGCGAGGCCATAAAACCTGAGGGCCATAAGCCATATCTACCAAGGAAAACGCCTCGGCGCCCTCATGGTTATCCGCAAAACTGGTGTGGTTGCTCGGATGCCAATCCTGGGTCAACACCACCGCATCAAAGTCATCCATCAGACGATTGATGCCGGGCACAATATCATCCCCTCCGGCCACGGCCAGAGCGCCGCCCGGACAAAAGTCGTTCTGCACATCTATGACAATAAGTGCGGTATCCGTCATGGCCCGACCTCCAATCAATCCACGCCTACGCTAAGCGACCACCTGGCTAATGAAAACCACCGGTCCGACTTCTTTGGGCCAAAAATATCCCCCGCGGAGCGTCCTTAGTTCGCCACGAAGGGCTTCGCCCAAAGTTTAGTCGCCAAGCTTCGCGTGCACCTCATCCAGATCAATCTCCGCAATCGGAAATTTGTTGGAGGGGTCAGAATGGTCATATTTGAACAGGATGAAGTCACGCTTGTAGATTTCGTAGACCATATGCATCGACAGATCGTCAAAATAGTCCTCCACCGGATGGGCGCGTTTTGGTCCGTGGCCTTCGGATTCGTTGAACCGAGGCATGCCATCGATGTCGACCTCATGCTTGACCTCGATATGCTTGAGCACTTCTTTCATGCCGTCGGCGAAGTTCTCTGTGGCGATGATCTGATTGTAGCGCCCGCCGTTCTGCACCAATGTGGAGGCATGACCCGCCATTGCGGACCAGTGGATATCCGGGTCCATTGGCCGGCGCCATTTTATGGTGTCACGCGCAAATAGCAAAAAGCGGCGAAAGCTCTGGATCTGGTCGAAGTCACCTTCAACTTCGATCCCATACTTGCGGATGATGTTAGGGACCAGGTTACCGCGATAGCGTTTACCGTTGCGCTGAATGCCGCAGATCTTGTCAAAAAAGGAACTCAGGATCCGGGTGTAAGGATTGCGCACACAAGTGAAGGTGTAGGTGTCTTGCGATTGAACCCGGTCGGTGATCGGCTGCTGGGAATAGTCTTGGCTCCACTTATGCAAACCTTCTTTGCTGTCGTGGATGTCGCCGTCAAAAAACCGCCCGTGGTCGGAATAGTACATGACCTGTCCGATGGTCGAACAGGCGCATTTGGGAACCACGCGGTACACCACGCTTTCACTTTCCGTCATCCAAGTGCCGGGGAAGCCCATACTCTCACCTCTACTCTAAAGCCGGTTGCCCCGGCCCATTTTAGATTTTCCTCAATGTTTGCCTATTACCGCATGGCCATCGAAGGGCCAAGAAAAACTGTTTTCGGGGACGACGATTGCCGATAAACGTTACTTTTGAGGCGTTAAACATGCAGGCAGACTTTGGATAATGGCTAAAATTGCCTACATCCTTTTGTGTCACAAGGACCCAAAAGCCATCATCGCACAGGCCGAAGGCCTGACGGCGGTGGGCGACTGCATTTCGATCCACTTTGACGCCAGCGCAAACGCGGCCGATTTCAAAACCATTCAGGACGCACTCGCCGACAATCCCCGAGTGGCCTTCGCCAAGCGCATCAGTTGCGGCTGGGGGGAATGGTCGCTGGTTCAAGGATCGCTGAATGCTATGGAGGCGGCGGACGCAGCTTTTCCAGATGCCACCCATTTCTACATGGTTTCGGGCGACTGTATGGCGATTAAACCGGCCAGCCATACACACCGGTTTCTGGACGAAAACGACAAAGACTTCGTCGAACACAACGACTTTTTTGAGAGCAATTGGATCAAAACCGGGATGAAAGAAGACCGGCTCCAATATCGCCACTACTTTAACGAACGATCGCAAAAGTGGCGGTTTTATACGTCTTATCAGCTACAAAAGAGCTTCAAGATCAAACGCGATGTTCCCAAAGGGCTGGAGATCAAGATCGGCAGCCAGTGGTGGTGCCTGCGTCGCCGCACCGTTGAGGCAATTTTGGAATTTGTGCGCAACAGGCGCGACGTGGTTCGGTTTTTCAAAACCACCTGGATCCCGGACGAGACGTTTTTTCAGACCCTAACACTACATCTGGTGCCCAAAGACGAAGTGGTGAACCGGACACTGACTTTCCTGATGTTCTCCGACTACGGCATGCCGGTGACGTTTTTCAACGACCAGTATGATTTTCTGCTGAGCCAGGACAGCTTGTTTGCGCGCAAGATCAGCCCGGAAGCACACGACCTGAAAGCGAAGCTGTCAAAGCTCTACGCGGGCGGGGATGTGGATCTTAACATCACAAACGAAGGCCGGACCCTTTACGGCTATCTTACCACGCGCGGCCGATTTGGCAGAAGGTTTTCCACACGGTTTTGGGAACGCGAAAGCACTATCGGGCGGGAACGGGAGCTGCTGATCCTTGTTTGCAAAAAGTGGCACGTGGCTAAACGCTTTATAGAGGCGGCTGAACGTGTGGCGGGTTTGCGCGGATTTGCCTATCTCTTTGACGAAGAAGATACGCCGTTGCCTGATCTGGGCGGCATTGAATCGAGCTTAGAGAAACGTAGCCACCACCGTCGCGCCGTCATGCGCCTTTTGTACGAACGTTCATACACTGACCGGCTGATCATCTGTGCTGACCCGGCCAACATCAGCCTGCTGGACGATTTTAACGCGGACCGGTGCACAACGCGTATTCTGGAACTGCAATGCAGTTTTGAAGATGACTATCTGCGTGGCCATGCCATTCGCACCGGGCTTGCTGGCCCCACCTCATCAGAGGAAACGCTGCGCCGGATTGTCCCCACAATCCGCATGGACTTCGCATACGAATCGAATGCCATCCGCGACCGCGACTATTCCAGCTTTTATTCGATCTCAGATCGTAACAATCCCGAAGACAACACCATGCGCGTGTCAGCCTTTATGGATCTGCCTGAAGATCGCGCGCGTGAAATAGCACAAACCCCATACCTATTCTCTGACTAAGGGCGCCCTTATGGCCTACGCATATGACGATCAGAACATTTTCGCCAAAATCCTGCGCGGAGAGATCCCGAACAATACCGTGCTGGAAACAGACCACAGCCTCGCGTTTCACGACATTACGCCCCAGCGGCCGCACCATGTGCTGGTTATCCCGAAAGGCGCTTACGTCAGCTATGATCACTTCGCCGAAAAAGCATCCGCGGCAGAGATCGTGGATTTCACCCGCGCCATTGGGGCCGTTTGCAAGAAACTGGGCGTTGACCTCGGGTCAGGCGGCGATGGGTTTCGATTAATCTCAAACGCTGGCGTTCATGGCGTTCAGGAAGTGCCCCACTTGCACGTTCACATCATGGGCGGCGCATCCGCAGGTCGCATGATCGCACGGACCGGCGGGTAAGCATCGGGCAGGTTACTCCAGTCTGATAGTAACGCCGCCGCACGAAAATTCCGGTTTATTGTCGGTATCGGTGCGCGTGCGCAGATAGTCCGCAGCCCCGGGCCCACCATAAATCGTGATCCGTCGGCTGGTTTTTGTAATACCATTGCCGGACATCGCAGTGCCGTCTTCACCGCGCAAAAAGAACGATAATTCGAACCTTTCGCCGTCCGAACATGTCACTTGTGTGCTTCCAGAATCCACTGCCGACCGAAAATCCCAATCACCTTCACAGGTCACACCGCTGTTCAAATTTAAGGTTACTTTGCCACCATCCCAGCCGCGTGCTTCGCCGCGGAACCAATCATCGTTGGGCGTAATGCAACCAGCGAAATAGGTGCAGTTCGCCTCATCTTCGATCATGGGCTGACAATCTTGCGTCACCTGAGTTGATAGTGAAATCGTTTCAGCCTGGGCATTGGCGCCCAGCGCCACCACCCCGGTTAAAATCGCTATCGCAAAGCCTAGTCGCATACTCTAACCTTATTTGGCGGCCATCAATCACAGGGAAGATAAGCACGTGGGGACCATCGGTAAAGGACATCACCTGCACTTGATCGACGGATCGGGATTTATTTTTCGCGCCTACCATGCACTGCCACCGCTGACGCGCAAATCTGACGGGCTGCCGGTGGGGGCTGTCAGCGGATTTTGCAATATGCTTTACAAGTTTGTGGAGGATCAGAAGGGCGCAGATGCGCCAACCCATGTGGCCGTGGTGTTCGACCACAAAGGCAAGACGTTCCGCAGCGAAATATACACCGACTACAAGGCCAACCGCCCGCCCGCGCCAGAGGATCTGGTGCCCCAATTCCCGCTGACCCGCGACGCCACACGCGCCTTCAATCTGGCCTGTCTGGAGATCCAGGGGTACGAGGCGGACGACATTATCGCAACGCTTGCCGTGCAAGCGCGCGATCTGGGCGCGCGCGTGTCTGTGATCTCATCGGACAAAGATCTGATGCAACTGGTAGGCGGCGGGGTCGAAATGGTCGATCCGATGAAAAACGCCCGCATCGGCCCCAATGAAGTAGAGGCCAAATTTGGCGTGCAACCCAATCGCGTGATCGACGTGCAATCTTTGGCCGGCGATGGCGTCGACAATGTGCCCGGCGCACCTGGCATAGGCATTAAGACAGCGGCCCTTTTGATCAACGAATACGGCGATCTGGACAGTCTTCTGGCCCGCGCCGAAGAAATCAAACAGCCCAAACGCCGCCAGACGCTTATCGACCACGCCGACCAAATTCGGGTCAGCCGGGATTTGGTGACGCTTAAAACTGACACGCCAATGGACGTGAATTTCGAGGACCTGGAGGTCCGAGACCCGGAACCGGACACGGTTCTGGGATTTCTGACCAGTATGGAATTTCGCACCCTGACTGCTCGCATTGCGGGGAAGATGGGCGTGGAGGCCCCAGCTCTGCCAGACACGGTTGTCGAAGACGCGACAATGCCAGCTTCAGCGGCCATCGATCCGGACAAATACCAGGCCATCCACAATGCAGAAGACCTGGCGCCGTGGATCGCCAAGATCAAAGACCGTGGCTTTGTGGCGATTGACACCGAAACAACCGGTCTCGATGAAATGCAGGTGGATCTGGTGGGCATCTGCCTTGCCGTCGAACCAGGCGAGGCCGCTTACATTCCACTGGCGCATGTGGACGGGGACGGTGACCTCTTGGGCGGCGGGCAACTGTCTGAAGGACAGATGCCGATGGAGGATTGCCTGGCCGCGTTGAAACCGGTTCTTGAGGATCCGGCGGTCATCAAAATCGGCCAGAACATGAAATACGACCTAAAGATCCTGCGCCGCTACGGGATCAATATGGCGCCGATTGATGACACCATGTTGCTTAGCTACGCGCTGCACGGGGGCGAACATGGCCACGGGATGGATCTGTTGTCCGAGCGTTATCTCGACCACAAACCGATCCCGATCAAAAGCCTGTTGGGGTCCGGCAAGTCTATGAAAACCTTCGACAAGGTGCCCGTGGATGAAGCCGTGAAATACGCAGCCGAAGACGCGGACATCACGCTGCGTTTGTGGAAAAAATTCAAACCGCAGTTGCACAGATCCAAGGTCACGCGGGTTTACGAGACGCTGGAAAGGCCGCTGGTCCCGGTACTCGCCGGGATGGAAATGCATGGCATCAAAGTTGACCGGCAAAAACTGGGGGACATGTCCAACAAGTTCGCCCAGAAAATGGCAGAGCTGGAAGACGACATCCACGCACTGGCTGGGCGGCCCTTTAACGTGGGCTCTCCAAAACAACTGGGTGAGATCCTTTTTGATGAAATGTCGTTGCCTGGCGGCAAGAAAGGCAAAACTGGCGCTTATGGCACCGGGGTGGATGTGCTGGAAGACCTCGCGTCTGAAGGCCATGACCTACCCGCGCGCGTGCTGGATTGGCGGCAGGTGTCCAAGCTGAAATCGACCTACACCGACGCGTTGCAGACCCATATCCACCCCGAAACGGGCCGGGTTCACACGTCATATTCCATCGCAGGCGCCTCAACCGGGCGATTGGCGTCCACGGATCCTAACCTGCAAAATATCCCCGTGCGCACTGAGGAAGGTCGCCGCATCCGCGAGGCTTTTGTGCCTGAGGATGGAAGCGTGCTGGTCAGTCTGGACTATTCCCAGATTGAACTGCGCATCCTTGCCCATATCGCGGGCATTGATGCGCTGAAACAAGCATTCCTGGAGGGTCAGGACATCCACGCCATGACCGCGTCAGAGATGTTTGATGTGCCGATGGAAAACATGGATCCGATGGTGCGCAGGCAGGCCAAAGCCATCAACTTTGGCGTGATTTACGGCATTTCAGCGTTTGGATTGGCCCGCAACTTGCGCATACCGCGCGATGAGGCGAAGTCTTTCATAGATCGCTATTTCGAACGCTTTCCGGGCATTCGGACCTATATGGATGAAACCGTCGCCTTCGCGAAAGAACATGGCTACGTCGAAACCCTTTTCGGGCGCCGCATCCATACGCCAGAGATTGGCGCCAAAGGCCCCCGCGCGGGCTTTGCCTGGCGCGCGGCGATTAACGCACCGATCCAGGGTACCGCGGCGGATGTGATCCGCCGTGCCATGATCCGCGTGCCGGCGGCGATAGAACATCTGCCCGCAAAGATGCTGCTACAAGTCCACGATGAACTGGTGTTCGAAGTGCCAAAAGAAGCGGTCGACGACACAATCAGCGTTGTCAAAGACGTTATGGAAACCGCAAGTATGCCTGCCGTAGATCTGTCCGTTCCGTTGACGGTGGACGCGGGTCGGGGCATGAATTGGGCAGAGGCCCATTGACCGGCTATGAGATTGGCCTTGTCACGCTGATCTTTCTGGTTGCCGGAACCGCCAAAGGCACGCTTGGGATCGGCCTTCCAACCATTGCGATCAGTCTTATGTCGCAGGTGTTGGACCCGCGTTTGGCGGTGACCTTGACCATCGGACCGCTGATCCTGACCAACATCCAGCAAATGCTGCGCGGGGGCCATATCTCTCGGACCCTGCGCCGCTATGCGCCTTATTCACTGGCCCTTGCGATCACCATAACGCTTAGCGCCATGTTTGCGCAAAACCTGTCCGCCCAGGCACTGTTACTGATCATGGGCGTTGGGATCATCGTCTTTGCGCTCGCCCAGCTATTGATTACACCGCCACCGCTGCCAACCCATCTCGACACACCGACCCAACTTACCGCTGGGGCGGTTTCCGGCCTTGTGGGTGGGGTCACGGCCATCTGGGGACCGCCGCTGATGATCTACCTGATGGCGTCACGCGTGGACAAAGAGGAGTTCGTCAGAGCGCTCGGCACACTGTTGACCATCGGTGGCATACCGCTGGCGCTGGTTTATGCGTGGCAAGGCCAGTTCTGGGGCGAACGGGCCTGGATCAGCTTCGGTTTGGCCATCCCTGCGGTCATAGGTTTCATGATCGGGGAACGGTTCCGCGCAAAACTGAACCCAGCGCGTTTTCAGACTGCGGTGCTGGTAATGTTCTTGCTGCTGGGCGCAAACATTCTGCGCCGTGCAATCGTGGGCGGATAAACCGCCCTTCGACTACTTTATCGCAATCAGTTCAGGCACAGGTAGAGATGCGAATCTTCATACTTTTCAGCATTGGTCCGCGTGGAGGCGTATTCGGCGCGCTTTTTCTGCCCTTTTTGGCAAATCCGGTTGGCCTCCTGCTGGGATGCAGCCAGTGCTTGATTTCGTTCCGTTAGCGTAGACGTCACAATCGTTACGCTGTCACCGTTGAAGTTTGAAACAACCGGGGATGCCGGAACGCAGCCAGAAATTGCCGCCAATGCAGCCACTAGATAAATTTTGTTCATTTTTAATCTCCAAATCTGCCCGCAATAGAACTGGAAGACTTGGAGCTAACAACAGCCCAGCAAAAATTGACTATCTTTTGACGATTGCCTCAAATTCAGCAACCGTACGAACGAGACCTTCTGAAAGCGGGATGCTGGGTTGCCAGCCCATGCCCAACAGGCGCGCGCTGTCCATCAGCTTCCGGGGTGTGCCATCAGGTTTTGTCAGGTCATGCTCCAAACTGCCCGAAAAACCCGCCGCTGCCATGATCTGTTCCGCCAGGGCTTTGATCGTGACCTCCGACCCGGAGCCTACGTTCACATGTTCGTCGCCAGAGTAGTGCTTCAGCAAAAACACCAGCGCATCACCCAGATCGTCGGCATGCAGGAACTCCCGCAGGGGGGAGCCGGTGCCCCAGATGGTGATACTCTGCTCGCCTGCATCACGGGCCTCCACCACCTTTCGCACAAGCGCGGGCAGAACGTGGCTGGTTTCCAGATCGTAATTGTCACCCGGACCATAAAGGTTAGTCGGCATGGCAGAGATAAAGTCAGCGCCATATTGCCGCCGGTAGGCCTGGCAAAGTTTGATGCCTGCGATCTTGGCAATGGCGTACCATTCGTTTGTCGGCTCCAGCGGGCCGGTCAGCAACGCGTCTTCGGCCATCGGCTGCGGCGCCAATTTAGGATAGATGCATGACGAGCCAAGGAACATTAGCTTTTCCACACCGACCTTGTGGGCGGCGTGGATCAGGTTCGCTTCGATCATCAGGTTGTCATACAGAAACTCTGCCGGAAAACTGTCATTGGCGAGGATCCCGCCCACTTTTGCCGCCGCGATGATGACCACATCGGGGCGATTGTCCGCCATCCAGGCATTCACCTGGTCCTGACGGATCAGGTCCAACTCGGCCCGCGTGGCAGTAATAATCGTGCAGCCCTCGAACCCCAGCCGCCGAACCAACGCCTGCCCCACCATGCCCCGGTGCCCAGCCACAAAGACGCGCTTACCGGTCAGGTCATAGATTGGCTCAGCCATTCGCCTCAGCCTCCGCCATATCCGCATCAACCATTTCGGCGACCAACTCATCGAGTGTGATCTTTGCCTCCCAGCCCAGCATTTGTTTGGCTTTGGAGGGTTCGCCAATCAACAAATCCACCTCTGTAGGGCGGAAATAGCGGGGGTCGACTTCTACCAAGCAGCGCCCGTCGGTGCCGTAGCCCTTTTCATCAACGCCTTCGCCACGCCATTCAAGCGGGATGCCCACATGGCCAAACGCTTTGTCCACGAAGCTGCGCACAGAATGGGTTTGACCGGTGGCAAGCACGAAGTCGTCGCCTTCTTCATGCTGCACAATGCGCCACATGCCCTCGACGTATTCTTTCGCGTGCCCCCAATCCCGCTGCGCATCCAAGTTACCCAAATAAAGCTGATCCTGCTGCCCAAGCTTTATCGCAGCCGCAGCGCGTGTGATCTTGCGGGTCACAAACGTCTCTCCGCGACGCGGGCTTTCGTGGTTAAAGAGGATGCCGTTGGACGCGTGGATGCCGTAAGCTTCCCGGTAGTTCACGGTGATCCAATAGGCGTATAGCTTGGCCGCCGCATAGGGGGAACGTGGGTAGAATGGCGTCGTTTCCCGCTGCGGAACCTCTTGCACAAGTCCGTAGAGCTCGGACGTGGATGCCTGATAAAACCGGGTCTTTTCGGTCATTTTCAAAAGCCGCAGCGCCTCCAGAATGCGCAAGGTGCCCACAGCGTCTGCGTTTGCGGTATATTCGGGCGTATCAAAGCTAACCTGGACGTGGCTTTGCGCGGCCAAGTTATAGATCTCGTCTGGCTGCACTTCCTGGATGATGCGGATCAGATTGGTGCTGTCCGTCATATCGCCGTAGTGCAGGTGAAACCGAACGTCGTCTTCGTACCAATCCTGAAACAAGTGATCGACGCGTTGAGTGTTAAAAGAAGACGCGCGCCGTTTTAACCCGTGCACCTCATACCCTTTTTCCAGCAAAAGCTCCGACAAATAGGCCCCGTCCTGACCTGTGGTGCCTGTGATCAATGCCCGTTTCATGACCGCCCTTTCCGAATTTTGCCCCCAAAACCACGTTTGGGCGCCCGGCTCAAGCTTCTGCAGGTTAACTGGCGTATTCCACCGGCGCCGCTTTGGGCGTATACCGGGGAAAAATCGAGGCGGGACAGGCAGCATGATCACCCCAGTTTTGATGTGCGGCGGATCAGGCACGCGGCTTTGGCCGCTGTCACGAAAGTCGTATCCAAAGCAGTTTGCACCGTTGATCGGGGAACATTCCCTTTTCCAGTCAAGTGCGCTGCGCCTTGCGGGCGAAGGTTTCGCCCCTCCGGTTGTCGTCACGAACGCAGATTTCCGGTTTATTGTGACCGAACAGCTGGCCGCCGTGGGCATCGACCCCGGTGCAATCTTGATTGAGCCAGAGGGCCGCAACACCGCCCCGGCGGTGCTGGCGGCAAGCCTTTATGTTCAAGCCAACAACCCCGACGCACTGATCCTTGTGGCCCCGGCTGACCATGTGGTGCCGGATGTGGCGGGCTTTCAAAACACGGTTTCCGCCGGCGTGTCGCGCGCAAAGGCGGGCGACATCGTGACCTTTGGGATCACGCCTACGCGCGCTGAAACCGGATATGGCTATCTAGAACTATCAGAGCCGACAACCGGCCAAGCAGTCGCGCTGAAACGGTTTGTGGAAAAACCCGATGAGGCGGCTGCAATGCAGATGGTCGACAGCGGCAACTTTTTATGGAACGCCGGTATTTTCCTGTTTTCAGCGCCCACGATCCTTGCCGCTTTTGAGGCCCATGCGCCTGCTCTGATCCCGCCAGTGGGGGAAGCGATGGCCGATGCGAAAACCGACCTGGGTTTTTTGCGCATCGCGGCCGGCCCTTGGGCGCGTGCCGACGATATCTCCATCGACTACGCAGTCATGGAACACGCCACCAACATGGCCGCCGTGCCTTTCGGCGGAAAATGGTCTGATCTGGGCGGTTGGGACGCGGTCTGGGCTGAAAGCGGCCCTGACGCCGACGGCGTGGTGACCACGGGGGAGGCAAGCGCGGTTGATTGCCGCGACGTCCTGCTGCGATCAGAGACAGACGCGCAAGAGGTTGTGGGCATTGGGCTGGACGGCGTGATCGCCGTTGCAATGCCCGACGCCGTTCTAGTGGCCGACAAATCCCGCGCTCAGGACGTAAAAAAAGCAGTGGAATTGCTAAAGGCCAAAGGCGCACCACAAGCAGTTCAATTCCCGCGTGATCACCGGCCCTGGGGCTATTTTGAAAGCCTGGTTGTGGGCGCCCGGTTCCAAGTGAAACGCATTGTGGTCAACCCGGGCGCGGCCCTATCCCTGCAATCCCACGTGCACAGGGCCGAGCATTGGATCGTGGTCGAAGGCACGGCCAAGGTCACGATTGACGAAACTGTTCAGCTGATCGGTGAAAACCAATCCGTCTACATCCCGTTGGGCGCGGTACACCGGATGGAAAACCCCGGCAAAGTCCCGATGGTGCTGATCGAAGTGCAGACCGGCGCCTATTTGGGCGAGGACGACATTGTCCGGTATGAGGACGTCTACGCACGGGAAGAGGACGGGTGACGGAGCTTTTTGTCACCAACTTCAACCCCAATTTCACCGGCGTATCAGCCACTGCCGCCGGGGTGCTGCGGGCACAAGCCGCTATGATGGATGCAGCCTTGGTGGGCCATCCCCTGCCCGGCTGCCCTGCACCCATGACCAAACGCGCAGCCGTACGCGCAACCAAACAGCCAAAAAACCGCCCCTTCGCCATTTGGCACGTGCGCCGAAACCCGGAGATGCGAACCGCCATCTGGGCACGCGATGTGTTGAAAAAACCGATGAAGGTTGTGTTTACGTCTTCTGCCCAGCGCCTGCATTCCGCTTACCCGCGCTGGCTAATCGCCCGGATGGACGCCGTGATTGCCACGACAGAGGCGGCCGCAGATTATGTCCCCAACGTGCGCGCGGTGGTGCCGCACGGGGTGGATGTGGACCGCTTTGCCCCGGCACCTGACCGCGCCGTGGCCTGGAAAGCGCTCGAATTTGGCGGTGCGCGCGGTATTGCAACCGTGGGCCGGGTGCGACCGGAAAAAGGCACCGATGTCTTTGTGGATGCCATGATCGCGGCGCTGCCGGACCTACCGGACGTGGTGGCCCTGATCGTCGGCAATACCGCGCGGGAACATCAGGCTTTTGAACGACGTCTGAAAGAGAAAATCGCCGCCGCTGATCTGACCGACCGCATCTTGTTCACCGGCGAGGTGGCGTCCGAAAAGTTGCCAGACCTTATGCGCGCCATAAGCCTGCTTGTAGCATTGCCGCGGTATGAAGGTTACGGAATGACCCCGCTGGAAGCGATGTCGGCGGCCACTCCGTTTGTGGGCAGCGACGCCGGTTACTACCATGCGTTTTCCAGCCAGGGCCGGACCGGCGTTGTCGTTGCCCAAGAAGACGCAGCCGCAGCCGCATCAAAGGTCCGGGCGATCCTGTCAGACCCAGGCAGACTGGAAAATATGGGCCAGGCAGCCCGCGATGTGGCGGTCAGCCACTATTCTGTGGCGCAGGAGGCCGCCGCCGACATCGCGGTCTACGAAGACCTGTGGGCGGGCCGATGAGAACCTTCATCATTCATCTGACCCGTGCCACAGCGCGACGCACCCATGTGGAAAAGCTGTCAGGCTCTGCCCCTTACCCGGCAGAGGTTGTAGAGGCCGTAGATGGCAAAGCCCACGGGCCCACGGACAGGCTGAAGGCGAAACTATACCCTCCACGATACCCCTTCACACTGACCCCCGGCGAAATAGGCGCATTTCTGTCCCACCGCGCATGCTGGTCACGGATAGTAGATCAGTCGCTCGACTATGCCCTAATCCTGGAAGATGACGTGGCATTAGACGACGGATTTGCCGATGCGGTGGCTTTTGCCGCGCAGCATATCGCAAACCTTGGGTATGTTCAGTTTCAGACCCGTCCAATCAACGGACCATACAAAGCGGTCCAGCGCGACGGCGATGCCGCTATTTGCCGCCCGCAGGTGGTGCCCGTCAGGCTTTCCGCGCAACTGGTCAGCAGACACGCCGCCGAAAAACTGCTGGCCATGACCGAAACTTTCGACCGGCCGGTGGACACGTTCCTGCAAATGCGCTGGGAAACGGGGCAAGAAATCTACGTGGCACAACCCTCTAGCGTCTCGGATGTGGCAGGCAATATCGGCGGCAGCACAATTTCTGTGCGCCGATCTGTGTTGGCGAAAATCCCGCGCGAGATCAAACGTGCCATTTACCGGACACGGATCAACGCAATCAGCCGAAAGGACGGACGGTGATTGTTACGCGCCTGCGCGGCGGCATGGGTAACCAGCTGTTCCAATACGCCTGCGGGCGGGCACTTGCCCTGCGGCTTGGCACAGACCTGGCGCTGGACACACGCGACTGGTCGCGGCCCCGGCCTTTCGCCCTGTCCCTTGGCCATTTCAGCGTGAAAACAGTGGAACCAAAAAACCTGCCGCCCGGACGCGGTATGGGCGCAGGCGCCCTGCTGCGTTCAGCCTTAGGACCCCGGCTGAAAACATATCGCGAGGCAAGCCTCGGCTATGACGAAGGCATCACGTTGGTCACCGACGGCACGCTTTTGAAAGGCTACTGGCAGTCGGAACGCTATTTCAAAGATCAAGAGGCAGCCATCCGCGAAGACCTGACGTTTTCCACCCCACCGGGGCCAGAGACCGCACGCATCGTCGAAGAAATCGCATCAGCCCCAGCAGTCAGCCTGCACATTCGGCGCGGCGATTATGTCTCAAACGCCAAATACAATGCGGCACACGGAACCACATCGCTCAGCTATTACCAAACAGCGGCCCAATTAATCGCCGAAAACATGTCCGCCCAGCCGGTCATCTATGCCTTTTCAGACGATCCTGCCTGGGTGCGTGAAAACCTGAGCCTGCCTTTTGACGTGCGCTTTGTAAGCCACAACGATGGCGCCACGGCCCATGATGATCTGCGCCTCATGGCGGCTTGCAACCACCACATCATCGCCAATTCTTCGTTTTCATGGTGGGGCGCCTGGCTAAACTCTGCCCCCGACAAAATCGTGGTGGCCCCAAAAACCTGGTACGGCGATGCCGCAAAGTCGAATGCCGACATCACCCCTGCAAACTGGCACCGCTTGTAGGGCAAACCGGATCCGCCCTTCCTTTGTTCAAAAATATCCCGGGGTGAGGCGCGCAGCGCCGAGGGGCAGCGCCCCTTCCGGCATCACGGCTGCTTGCTACCGCCCACGTCTGCGGGCGATACGCAGCTCAAATTCCGGATCGACTGCCAAAATCGCCTGACGGGCCAGCATTTCTGGCCAGGACCCCCTGCATCCGGGTTCAGGCGGCAAAGATTTCTCGGATCTGATGGTCACAGGCTTGCCGTTGGCGGGCGTGGCAGCCAGTTGTTTGGCAATCCGCGCAAAAAGCGCGAGGATATTAAAGTAATGCAAAACGCGGTCACGCGCCTGAGCAATGGCGGCCTGCCGCTTTTCCCAAAGCCCGTTGTCGATGGCCGCCAACATGGTTTGAACGGCACCTTCTGGATCTGTCGGGTCAATCCGCAAGATGGCCTCACCCGGCAACTCCTCCTCCACAGTCGAACAGCCCACGTAAAATGGAAACGCCCAGCACAGCAGCGGATCAGCCAGCTTTTCTGTCCAGCTGAACGGCGCACCGCTGTTTTCCAAAGCCAGATGGTATCTATGCGGCAGCATCGCGTCTTTCTTGTCAGGGATCTGATTGAACTCTGATCCGTAGAGCACGATCTGATCCGGGATCGCATCTTTCAAGTGTTCAATCAGTTTCAACCTTTGTCGTTGAAACGGCGTCCCGGCCTTGCGCGAAGTCACGATAGAGATTTTGTCGTCTTTTTCAGGCACCGGCCAGGACGCCAGTTCTGAAAACCCGACGGATTTTTCCGGATCAAAGAAATGATGCCCGGCAAACCACGGCAGCGCAGGTGTTTCGTGCAACAAGGTCGTTTTCAACGGGCGCGTTAAACTGGCCGCCACAAGGCCAAACTGGTTCAAAAAGGCAGTGGAATAGGGGTGAATGTCTTCCGGCTCACCGGCGACAAAGGCTGTCCGGCCACGCGGCAGGCCCGGTCGTACGGTCCACCCGGCCCGGGTGTAGACAATCAGCACATCCATCTGTGCAGGCAGCGTCAGACCAAAGCTAAAGCGCACCCCATCCCATTCCGGTTGCCAGCCCGGCGCGTGACGGGTGAAAACCGCCGCGTCGATATCGGTCAGGACATGGGCATGCAAAGTCATGCCTCGCGCTTATCGACACTGCCACCCAGGTGCAATGCCACGCAGATTACCAAACCGAACGGCGCGATTTTTCGCAGAAATGTCGCAATCCACCTTGCGTGCCACCCTCCCTATGCGCCACAACCAACCCCGCAAGGTTCCCCGTCCGTGCAAAGCGCGTGGGGATGAAATGGGAATGTGGACAAACCGACCCAATCAGGGGGTTCAAAGCCACAACCGCCCCCGCGACTGTGAGCGGAGAGCGATGTCCGACGGCGCCACTGGGAAACCGGGAAGGCCGGGCAGAGCAACGACCCGCAAGTCAGGAGACCAGCCTTGGCAAATGGACCTGTAATACGCCGTCGGGTTGGACGGTTTAGGAGACCGAAGATGACCAAATCCAAAGCAGTTGCGAAAGCGCGCACCGCTGATACAGCACCATTGAAAATGGCCGCACTCACCGGGGCACTTTTTTCCGCCCTGTTGCTGGGCTTGGGCTACGTTTACTCCTAAAACGCTGTACTCACTACAGGCGGCGATGTCGGGCTTGGATCCGACAGTGGAATGGTATGGTCACTGGCATGCAATCAACATTGGCCCCGCAGGACTGGTCCAATTTCAGAAAGGCACCAGCGTTATGAAACCGCTTTTGCTTCTTTTGATAGGTCTTTCTTTTGGCGGTGGCGTCGGGTTTCTGATCGCCGCGAGCCAGGGCGTGACGCTGGACGGGCATGATCATTCCGACCCGGCGCAGCATGGCCAGATGGATCGTTCGAATACGGACCATTCAGGCCACGAAGGGCATCAACCCCTGGACCTGCCCGCCGGTGAAACTGCACCTAGTTTGAACGCAATGCTGATGAAAGACGCAAAAGGTGGTTGGAACCTTCACCTGACAGTTCAGAACTTTCGCTTTGCGCCTGAGGCCGTGAACCAGGCCAATGCCGACGGTGAAGGTCACGCCCATGTCTATGTGGACGGGCGCAAGATCAGCCGACTTTATTCACCTTGGCTCCACATCGACGCGCTGCCCGCCGGGGCGACCGTAAAAGTGGAACTAAACGCCAACGATCATTCACCCCTTTTTGTTGGGGGCACACCGCTAACCGTCGAATTGACGGTGCCATCTGATCAATAGTTAGGACGTAGCCATGCCTGCCAAAATCCCCACTACCGTTGTCACGGGCTTCCTCGGCGCCGGAAAAACCACGCTGATCCGCCACATGCTGCAAAACGCCCAGGGCCGAAAAATTGCCCTGATCATCAATGAATTCGGCGATCTGGGCGTGGATGGTGACATTCTAAGAGGCTGCGGCGATGAGACCTGCACCGAAGACGACGTGGTGGAGCTGTCAAACGGCTGCATCTGTTGCACGGTGGCAGAAGATTTCATTCCTACCATGGAAAAACTGCTGGCCCGCGATGAGGCACCAGATCACATCGTGATTGAAACCTCCGGCCTCGCCTTGCCGCAACCGCTGGTGCGCGCTTTCCAATGGCCGGAAATACGCACGAAAGTAACCGTTGATGGCGTGGTGACTGTTGTGGATGGCAAAGCTGTGACCGAGGGTCGGTTTGCCCACGACGCCCAAGCCGTCGACCGGCAACGCACCGCAGATGAGAACCTGAACCATGAGACGCCATTGTCCGAATTGTTTGAAGATCAGGTGGCCTGCGCCGACATGATCGTGGTCAACAAAACTGACCTTTTGACAGGGGACGAAACAACCGGTCTTGTTGACCAGCTTAGAGGTGACAGCCGGGACGGTGTGCAGGTTGTGAAAGCATCTATGGGTGCGCTTCCGGTGGATGTGCTGTTGGGCCAGGGCATAGCGGCTGAAGACGACATGGATGCACGTCACGAGGTGCACCATCACCATCATGACGACCACGATCACGAGGATGAAGAGCATCATCACGACCACGGCGACGACCACCATCACCACCATGACCATGATCACGACGAGTTCGAATCCTTTGTCGTTGATCGCGGTGAAATTGCGGACCCGAACGCCTTTGCCGAACAGGTGGCGGACGTGATCCGCGCCCACGACATTTTGCGCCTAAAGGGCTTTGCCGCTGTGGCAGGCAAACCCATGCGGCTGACACTTCAAGCCGTTGGGCCGCGGGTAGACACCTACTTCGACCGTCCGTTTGCAGCAGATGAGCCGCGCGGAACGCGGCTAGTGGTGATTGGCCAGGCCGGGCTGGATCACGCAGCAATTGCAGCGGCGCTTCAGGCTTGAACGAATTGCACCCGGTGCCACTGGATTGCGGCGCCGGGTGCAGGCATAGGATGCGCCCATGACGCTGACCATTACGCCTGAGTCGCCGCTAACCGACGACGCATCCACCCTGATCGAAGGATCAGAGGCGGTCCTGCGGGCGCATTATTCAGCTGACGAGTGTTTCAGCTTTGATGCTAACGAACTCGACAAGCCAGAGGTCAGTTTTTTGGTGGCCCGAAGTGCGGGCGACGCCGTGGGCTGCGTGGCTCTGGTGAATTACGGAAGTTACGGAGAGATCAAACGGCTTTTTGTCCCAACCTCGGCGCGTGGGATGGGCGTAGCAAAGGCACTGATGTCCCGGCTGGAGGCAGACGCCAAAGCCGCCGGGTTGGAAGCCGTTAAACTGGAAACAGGTGACAAGCTGGAAGCGGCGGTAAAGCTCTATTCCGCGCTTGGGTACACCCGCTGCGGGCCATTTGCAGACTACGAAGATATCGCGGCCTCCACCTTTATGGAAAAGCTGCTCTGATGCATTTGCTGGCTGCCCAACCTGGAGAAATTGACGAGGCTGAGCCGGTTGATATGGCGCAAACACCGGCGGACGTGGTGTTTCTGTCGGCCGCCGACACGGAACTTGCCGCACTGTCGGAGGCGCGCGGAGAGATGACGGATGCGCCGAGCCTGCGGCTTGGCAACCTCAGCTACCTGCGTCACCCGCTATCTGTGGATCTCTACCTCGACAAATGTTGCACGAAATCGCGGTTGGTTATTGTGCGCGTGCTCGGCGGCCTGGGCTATTGGAAATACGGGATAGAGCAATTTGCCATCCGTTTGGGCGAAGCGGGTATCCCGTTTGTAGCCTTGCCGGGCGATGACAAACCCGACGAGGAGTTGTGGCGACTGTCCACCGTCAGCCGCGATGATTGGGAGGCTTTGACAGCCTACATGGTTGAAGGTGGGCCGGAAAATTCAGAGAATTTTCTTGGCTATGCGCGGGCGATGTTGAACAGCGGCGAAAAACCACCGTTTGCAAAACCGTTGCTACGAGCAGGGATTTATTGGCCCGGATCTGGTTTGGGAGATTTGGACACCCTGCGTGCGGCCTGGACCGACGGCGCACCTGTTATCCCGGTTACCTTCTACCGCGCACTTGTGCAGGGGGCTGGGCTGAACCCCATCAATCGGCTGGTGAAATCCCTTTTGCGCGCGGGGTTGAACCCGCTTCCGGTCTTTGTCGCCTCGCTCAAAGATCCGGTGTCTGCTGCAACGCTTGACCAACTGTTTGCTGAGGCTCCACCGGATGTGATCCTCAACTGCACCAGTTTTGCTGTCGGTTCCCCGCAGGCTGATGATCCGCAAGGCAACAACCCGCTTTTGTCTAACGACGCGCCGATCTTTCAGGTGGTTTTGTCGAGCGGGACAGAAAACGACTGGGCCGGCGGCACGTCGGGGCTTTCGGCCCGCGACATCGCCATGAATGTCGCCTTGCCAGAGGTCGATGGCCGCGTTCTGACCCGCGCGATCAGTTTCAAGGATCAGGCGTTTTTCGATGAGGCGACCCAATGTCCGATTGTGGCCTACCGTGCACGGGGCGACCGGATCGAATTTGTTGTGAGGCTTGCCAAGGCTTGGGCAACGCTGCGCCGTACCGCAGAAGCGGACCGTAAGGTTGCTTTTGTGTTGGCGAATTATCCCAACAAGGACGGGCGCTTGGCCAATGGCGTCGGGCTCGACACTCCTGCGGCCACAGTTGGCGTTTTGAACCTGCTGTTGTCCCGTGGCTACGCCATAGAAGACGCGCCTGCTGACAGTGACGCGCTGATGAAAGTGATCCTGGCTGGACCGACTAACTGGCTGACAGACCGGGCGGAACGCACCGGCGGTGTGCGTATGTCGTTAGATGATTATATGGATTTCTATGGCGATTTGCCTTGGGATGTGCGCCTGCAAATCGAAGAACGCTGGGGCGCACCGCAGGATGATCCGTTTTTTGCTGATGGCGCGTTTGCGCTGTCCATCCTCGAATTTGGCAATGCTGTTGTGGGTGTCCAACCTGCACGTGGCTATAACATCGACCCCAAGGAAACCTATCACGCACCCGATCTGGTGCCGCCCCACAACTACATCGCGTTCTACGGGTGGCTGCGCCGCAGCCAAGGCGCCCATGCAATTGTTCATATGGGCAAACACGGCAATCTGGAATGGCTTCCCGGCAAGGCCCTGGCCTTAAGTGACGCCTGCTTCCCAGAGGCCGTTTTGGGTCCGATGCCACATATCTATCCGTTCATCGTAAACGATCCGGGCGAAGGCACCCAAGCCAAACGGCGCGCTCAAGCGGTGATCATTGACCATCTGACCCCTCCGCTGACGCGGGCGGAAACCTATGGCCCGCTCAAAGACCTCGAAGCGCTGGTTGACGAATATTACGAGGCTGCAGGCGTCGATCCCCGGAGGTTGACACATCTGCGGCGAGAGATTTTTGCCCTCACCTCAGCCACCGGTCTGGATGCTGACGCCGGGATGGACGGCGCGGATGAAGATGGCGATCTCGCCCGGCTTGACCAATACCTGTGTGACTTGAAAGAGGCTCAGATCCGCGATGGGTTGCATGTGTTTGGCGCCTCCCCTGAAGGGCGCTTGCAGCGGGATTTGATCCAAGCCCTTGTCCGCGTCCCCCGTGGACAAGGCACCGGGCCGGACGGCTCTTTGCAGCGCGCAATTGCCCAGGATCTGGACTTGGATTTCGACCCGCTCGACTGCGCTATGGCAGACCCATGGACCGGTTCCAAGCCCAAGATCCTGACCGGTGAGGCCCCATGGCGCACAGCAGGTGATACGGTTGAGCGGATAGAAGAGCTGGCTGCGCGTCTGCTGGATGGCCAAACTTCAGAGGGAATGGCCAAAACTCAGGCCGTTTTAGACGGTGTGGCCGGAACAATCCGCCCGGCTGTCGAAGCCTGCGGACCGTCAGAAGGGTCTGGCCTCCTCACCGCCCTTTCAGGACGGTTCGTCGCGCCAGCGCCGTCTGGCGCGCCCACGCGCGGACGGCTGGACACCCTGCCAACGGGGCGTAATTTTTTCAGCGTTGATAGCCGCGCTGTGCCGACGCCTACCGCATGGGCGTTGGGCTGGAAGTCAGCCAACCTACTGATTGAACGGCACCTTCAAGACCAGGGGGATTGGCCGCGCGCCATGCTGGTCACGGCCTGGGGCACGGCCAACATGCGCACCGGCGGTGACGACATCGCCCAGGCGCTGGCCCTGATGGGCGTTAAGCCACAATGGGACGCCTCCAACCGCCGGGTCACAGGATTCGAAATACTGCCGCTGAGCGTGCTTGCCCGCCCCCGTGTGGATGTGACCTTGCGGGTCAGCGGATTTTTCCGCGACGCTTTCCCCCAGCAAATGGCCTTGTTCGATAGTGCCGCCCGCGCGGTCCAGGCGCTTGAAGAACCCGACGATCAAAACCCCGCTGCGGCCCGCGCCCGCGCCGGGCAAGACGCACACAGGGTCTTTGGGTCGAAACCAGGTGCTTATGGCGCTGGATTGCAGGCAATGATCGACGAACGCCTCTGGGCCGATCGCGCTGAACTGGGTGACGCCTATGTTGAGTGGGGTGGTTATGCCTACGGTGCCCGCAGCGAAGGTGACGCCGCCCACGACGCCTTGCGCGAGCGATTAGGCCAGGTCGAGGCGGTCGTCCAAAATCAGGACAACCGGGAACACGATCTGCTCGACAGTGATGACTACTATCAGTTCGAAGGCGGCGCCGCTGCGGCAATAGCCAGCCTGCAAGGCCGTGAACGCCCGATCTATCACAACGACCATTCCCGCCCGGAACGTCCGGTAATCCGCACCTTAGACGATGAAATCGGGCGTGTGGTGAGGTCACGCGTGATCAACCCAAAATGGATCGACGGCGTCAAACGCCACGGCTACAAAGGCGCGTTTGAGATGGCTGCGACGCTGGACTACTTGTTTGCTTTCGCGGCAACCACCGGCGCAGTCAAAAACCACCACTTCGACCTGGTCCATAAGGCCTTTCTGGAAGACAGCGACACGCGCGCCTTCATCGAAGACCACAACCCGGCCGCGTTGCGCGAAATGGCCGAACGCTTGGCCGAGGCGATAGATCGCGGCCTTTGGGTGCCAAAATCAAACTCCGCCAAAGCCGGGATAGAGGCTCTGCTCAGCGAAACTTGACCAGGCCGCTAGTGCAGGCTCAGGCTCGCCAAGGATCCCAAAATAGGAATGCGCCGGAACGGCGCGCCGTTTGGCAGGACTGCCGAAGACTTACGCAGGTTTCAGGTCGTAAGTCTTTTGCTTGAGGAATTTCATCAACCCTGGCCCGTCTTTTTCGTAGGCGTCGAGCGTGTCGCGATCAATCACCTCACCGACGATGGGCGCCTGATCCTTGTACATTGCGGCCTTAATCTCATGCAGCAGCAAAGACTGGCGCAAGGTCACCGACAGTTTGTTGGCGATTTGATAGGCGCGACTATTGGAGCCTGGAAAAAACACCGGCAAGACCCGCGCGCCGGATTGGCGGATCATCTTTGCCGTAAATGGCAGCCAATCGGGATCTGTGGCCTGACCGAACCATGTCTCGGACGTAGCAACCGTCCCCGCCGGGAAGAGCGCGACGCAGCCGCCGTTCTTGAGATGGGAAATTGCCTCTTTCCGCATGCGGATGTTGGTCTGGATGGCATCGGGTTCATGCGGGAACGCAACCGGCAGAAGGTACTTGTCGATCCGCGGCACGTGGCACAAAAGCGCGCGCGTCAGGATTTTGTAGTCGTCCCGCGCATGGCTCAGCAAATGCGCCATAACAATTCCGTCGATCAGCCCGTGAGGATGATTGGACACAACCACCAGCGGCCCTTCTTTTGGGATCGCATCCAGTTGATCCTGCGGTGTGGTCAGCCCGATCTGCAGCCGGTTCAGCACAGAGACCCAAAAATCGGCTGGCCGATTTTCGTCACGCTCCCACTGGCGGATTAACCACAGCAGCCTAAAGCGGCCGGTCACATTTTCGATCAACCGGATAATGCCCCGCTTCCAGGGTGAAGTGAACGAAGACGCATAGGTCAGATCAGCCGGATTGTAGGGCTCCGCCCCTCCGGTTGCTTCCAGGATCAAGTCCTGTTGGGTCGTAGTGTCGGTCATGGCGCTATTTGCCTTCCCCGAAATAATCGCCGACGAGCGTCTTCAGCGCATCCGCCAATTCTGTCGCCTGAGTTCCGCCCACTTCTACACCAATCATACAGCCTTTTGAAGCAGCGAGCATCATCAAGCCCATAATGGAATCGCCGCCCACATCCATGCCGTCTTTTGACACTGTGCAGTCGGCATCAAAAGCTTCTACCGTTTCGACAAATTTGGCCGATGCTCGAGCGTGCAAACCCTTCTCGTTGATGATTTGCAGATCAAATTTCATGGCTGCCCCCCGTTTCGCCGATCAGGGCACTTGCAGACCGTCACTGGCATTCATGTACTTTTTGCCTGCCGTTACCGCGAGGTCCACCGCTTTGTCGAGCGGTTGATTGCGGCTTTTTGCCAGTTTGACCAGCATCGGCAGATTTGCTCCGTACATGATGCGCCGTCCGGACCCCGAACAGGCTTTCAACGCCAAGTTTGATGGGGATGACCCAAACATGTCGACAACGACGACAACGCCGTCGCCTTGGTCCACGCGGTCCGCTGCTTCACAAATTTCCAATTGCTTTGCGGCGCGATCTTCTTCTGCCGCTGTGCGGATCGCCTCTACATTCGATAGTTTGCCAAGCACATGCTCCGCCGCGGCGAGGTATTCTCGCGCAAGCCCGCCATGGGCCACAATCACGATCCCAATCAACGCGGATCACTCCTACTTGCGTCGGCGTCAGTGCGCCGGTCTATCTCTCGGTGTCGCAACGACACCTGCCATCCTTCATCTGCGAGCGCGGAATGCAAAGCCTGAGCCACCGCAACGGAGCGATGACGCCCCCCGCTGCACCCGAGCCCGAGGGTAAAATGAGCTTTGCCTTCATCCCGGTATGCCGGCAAGAGCGTTACCATAAGGTTCTTTAGCTGGGAAAAGAAGGCTTCAAATCGCGGATCCTGCGACACATGCGCACGCACGTCTGAGTCCAGGCCCGACTTTTCGCGTAGTGCTTCTACCCAATACGGATTGGTTAGAAACCGGCAGTCGATCACCATGTCGATGCCGCGCGGGATGCCGCGCTTGTAAGAAAACGACTGCACCGTTACCGCCAGACCTGGCGCGTCTGGTGTGCCAAACATCCGCCCGATCTCTCCTTTCAGGTCATGGGGGGTAAGGCGCGAGGTATCAATCAGGACATCCGCGCGAACCCGCAGAGTTTCCAACAATTCGCGTTCCGCCCGGATACCATCAAGGGGCGCGTCTTCCGGTGCCATCGGATGACGGCGGCGGGTTTCGGAAAAACGCCGTAAAAGCACGTCTGTATCGGCGTCGAGGTACATAAGCGACGGCTCATATACCGGGGACGCGGCGATGGCTTCTTTCACGTCTAACACGCCGCTTACAGAAAAATCGCGCGTCCGCACGTCAATACCCAGCGCCATTGGGCGTTCGACCGGATCACCGCTGATCAAAGCAGGGACCAATGACAAAGGCATATTGTCGATGGTTTCAAAGTCGAGATCTTCGAAAGCATTGATCGCGGTGGATCGGCCAGCGCCCGACGGACCTGAAACAAGAACGACTGTGGAATTTCTGGCGTGAGGCATCATGGTGTGCCGGCTATATATTCTCAGTTGCTCGGTGATGCAGTCATAGTCACAAAGAAGTGTTCCGGTAGAGGCCGCCATGTTGCAGCCAGACCCACAATCCGAACGCAAGATTTGGCACATCTGCGCCGCGAATCAAAGGATAATCCTGCGTCAGCACCCGGCATCGGTCTGGTTCAGGCAACCGCGCAGGCGACGGCGAACCAAGATCCACAACCATAGATAGATTTACCTCGGTGCACGCCACGCGCAAAAGCCCGAGGCCCCGCGCCTCAATCTGACCCGCGATGGGACCCGGAGCGGACATCAATATCTGCCCGTCTTGAGGGGTCAGCATAACCTGGTCGTCTGACACAAGGTCCGCGCCCAGCGCGATAAGCTGCAAGGCCAACCCGGACTTGCCAGACCCGGACGGACCCAAAACAAAAAGACCCCGCCCATGGCTTGCGATTGCAGTGCCATGGGCGGGGCTCTTTTCGATAACGCACATTGCGGGCCCGCGCGGACCGTTAGACCGGAAGGCCTACAACAAACCGGGCGCCGCTTGGTGGCATATCTTCATCTGCGTCACGGGCGCGGATATTCTCCGCCCAGATCACACCTTTATGCGCCTCCACAATCTGTTTGGAGATCGACAGGCCAAGCCCGGAGTTGTTTCCGTAGTCGTGCTCCGGTCGCTCTGAATAAAAGCGTTTGAACACTTTGGTCAGCGCCTCTTCCGGAATACCGGGGCCGGTGTCTTCGACAACTAACAGGATACGACCCGACTTTTCACGCGCCCACATTCGCACGGCATCACCTTCTTCACAAAAGCTGATGGCGTTGGAGATCAGGTTAACAAACACCTGCGCCAGGCGGGCTTCCAAACCGTCGAAGTAGATTGGGTCTTGCGGTGCATCCCAGATCAGGCGAACGCCTTTTTCCTTGGCTGCGCTGGTGTGGAAATCAGCGATCCGCTCCAGCATCAGGGTCAGATCAAAACGCTCTTCTTCCTCTTTGACCAGTTCCGCATCCAAGCGGGACGCGTTGGAAATATCGCTGACCAATCGGTCAAGCCTGCGCACGTCATGTTCGATCACATCCAGCAACCGTTGGCGGCCGTCGCCTTCAGGCGCAATGCGCAGGGTTTCCACCGCCGACCGAAGGCTGGCGAGCGGGTTTTTGATCTCATGCGCCACGTCTGCGGCAAACTCTTCGTTTGTGTCGATGCGTTCATAAAGTGCCGACGTCATGTCACGCATCGCACGGCTGAGCCGCCCAATTTCGTCCGGGCGTCCGGTCAAATCAGGGATAGAAACCCGCTGCGGTTCGTCCTCACGCCCTTCGCGGGTCGTGCCCGCCTCAGCCGCGCGGGCAAGATCCGCGATTGGGTTGGCAATCGTGTTGGCAAGCGCGATTGACAATAAAACGGATACCGTCACCGCCAAAACAAACAGCCGAAGCACGGCTTGCTGTTCGGCGCGCAACAACCCATCCAGGTAACCAGGCGCAGAGGTAAGAACCAGCGCACCTTTCAGTTGGCCACCTGCGATAATCGGGCGGGCCACGCCCAACACCGTTTCACCGCCATCGGCTGTGCTACGACGGATCAGTTCTTTTCCGTCCAACGCAGCAGCAGCCAGTTCTTTTGCAAACTGGTTTTCGGGTTGATTTGTGTCTTGCCCCATAACCCGCCGAATGCCCGGCAGCACGTCTAACATGCGTCCCATCCAGGCAATAACACCGGTTTCAGCACCTGCGACCGGGCTGTCACCGTCAACTTGGGTCTGCACGGCACCGTCTACGGAATAAAGCCTTGCCACGAGGCCATCACTGACCGGCAGGCCCTCCATTAGGGCGGCTGTCGGCGTATCCTTGTCTTGCAGCCTGGCTGCGACCGCTTCGGAATAGAGCTCCGACTCGATCAGCATCGCGGATTGTTTTTCCACAACAAGACCGCCGCGGAATTGATCAAGGTAGAGCATCCCGACCAACAAGATGCACAAGGCGATCAGGTTGAAGGTGATGATGCGACGCGCCAAAGGCGACGTGCGCACGCGGTTCAACTGGGCAAGGCCGAGCCTGCGCAGGCCGCGAAACGCGCCCTTTAGCCCAATAACCTCTGCAACGTTCGATAGTGACATACCCCGGCCCCCGCGCGGTTCTGTCAGCTCATGTTCTGGAAGCGCCACCATTGGGTGTTACTCGGTGTAACGGTACCCAATGCCATAAAGCGTCTCGATCGCCGAGAAATCGGAATCGACGGAGCGCATCTTTTTGCGCAAACGCTTGATATGGCTGTCGATAGTGCGGTCGTCGACGTAAACTTGGTCGTCGTAGGCCACATCCATAAGCTGATCGCGTGACTTGACGAAACCCGGCCGCTGGGCCAGTGCCTGCAGCAGCAAAAACTCAGTCACTGTCAGGTTAACCGCCTGGCCTTTCCAAAGAACAGAATGGCGCAGCGGGTCCATTTTCAGCTCACCGCGCTCGATCAGGTTGTCGCTTTGCTCTTCTTCGGGTTTACCCGCGTCAGAGATCTTTGCTTCTTGCCGACGCAGGATTGCGCGGATGCGTTCAACCAGCAGACGCTGCGAAAACGGCTTTCGCACGTAATCGTCGGCGCCCATGCGCAGGCCCAGAACCTCATCAATTTCGTCATCTTTTGACGTAAGAAAAATCACCGGCATATCGGTTTTCTGACGGAGCCTGCTGAGCAAGTCCATCCCATCCATGCGTGGCATCTTAATGTCCAGCACTGCCATGTCCGGCAGCTCATCCGTAAAGGCGTTTAACGCCTGAAGCCCGTCGTTATAAGTTGATACGTCATATCCTTCTGCTTCCAATGTCATAGACACAGAAGTCAGAATATTCCGGTCGTCGTCGACCAACGCAATGCGTGCCATGTTGCCCTCGAAACTGCCTGCATGTTTTTTATTATTGGGTTGAACTAACGGACGTTTCGTTAAGGAATCAAACGAATTTTTCCGATTGCGGCCCCAAAGTGGACACAATTTTTCCTAACTTTGATATTTGAGTCACACCCCTGCCTTGAAAATTCCTTCGACTGTTAACGTTAACTGACACCGCTTGTTAACGTTAACTGGGCAATGTTCCGCGGGATGCGGGCTTGGCGGCCTTGCAGCAGGTGTTATAGAGGCAGGGAGCCGTTAGGGCTAAAATGAGAGCAGAACACTACGCCTCGGCCAGTGCGCCGATGTTTGAATTACCGGAGCAAGAGAATATGGAATTTGGCCGCGTTAATCCCGCGAATACCTTGGCTTCGGCAGGCATCAAGGGGTTGGGCGCCGTCCACTACAACCTTCTGGAACCCGCTTTGATGGAACAAGCGTTGCTGCGCAAAGAAGGCACGCTTGGTCGCGGTGGCACTATTCTGGTCAGCACCGGTAAATACACCGGTCGGTCGCCGCAAGACAAATTTGTGGTCGAAGAACCCTCGGTCAAAGACACCATCTGGTGGGAAAATAATCCCCCAATGGCGCCGGATGCGTTCGACCGGCTTTATGCGGACATGATCGACCACATGCGCGGTCGCGACTACTTCGTGCAGGACCTTTTTGGCGGGGCCGACGCGGACCACCGGCTGAATGTGCGTATGGTGACGGAACTTGCCTGGCATTCTCTTTTCATCCGCACAATGCTCCGGCGCCCTGAGTTAGAGGAACTGGACAGCTTTGTGCCGGAGTTCACGGTGATAAACTGCCCGTCCTTCAACTCTGACCCTGCGCGTCATGGATGCAGGTCGGACGTGGTCATCGCGATTTCGATTGAAAAGAAAATGATCCTGATCGCTGGCACGGAATACGCGGGCGAAAATAAGAAGTCCGTCTTTTCCCTGCTAAACTATCTGCTACCCGATCAGGGTGTGATGCCCATGCATTGCTCCGCCAACCATGCGGTCGGGGACACAGACGACGTTGCAGTGTTCTTCGGCCTTAGCGGGACCGGCAAAACCACCCTGTCGGCGGATCCCAATCGGGTTTTGATCGGCGATGACGAACATGGCTGGTCTGAAAAAGGCACCTTCAATTTTGAAGGCGGATGTTATGCCAAGACCATCAATCTAAGCGCTGAGGCAGAGCCGGAGATCTATGCTACGACCGAAAAATTCGGGACGGTCATAGAAAACATGGTCTACGATCCGCACACTAAAGAGCTGGATTTCGAGGACGACAGCCTGACCGCAAATATGCGGTGCGCCTACCCTCTGCACTATATCTCCAACGCGTCGGAAACGGCTTTGGGCGGTATCCCGAAGAACATTATCATGCTGACATGTGACGCATTTGGTGTCCTGCCGCCAATTGCACGACTGTCACCTGCCCAGGCGATGTACCACTTCCTGTCCGGATTCACATCAAAGGTTGCCGGGACTGAGCGTGGCGTAACCGAACCCCAGCCGACCTTTTCTACCTGCTTTGGCGCCCCGTTCATGCCGCGTAGACCGGAGGTTTACGGTGCGCTCCTGCGCGACAAAATTGCTGAAACAGGCGCGACCTGCTGGTTGGTCAATACCGGCTGGACCGGCGGCGCCTATGGCACCGGGTCGAGGATGCCGATCCGCGCCACCCGCGCGCTTTTAACCGCCGCACTGGATGGAACGTTGGTCAATGGCGCGTTCCGCAAGGATTCCAACTTTGGGTTTGAAGTGCCGCTGACCTGCCCGGCTGTGGCTGACCTTTTGTTGGACCCACGGCGCACCTGGGCGAATGTAGACGACTATGACGCCTCCGCTGCGCGGCTCGTCGAAATGTTCTCAGACAATTTCGCCCAGTATGAGGCCCATATCGACGAAGAGGTTAAGGCCGCCGCCATCGGCTGATATCGTGCAGCGTGACGTTGGGCCATCTCAAGACGCAAGAGCGCCAATCGTTCGGCGCCTAGGGCCCAATATTCTCGACACAGGCGCCAAGCTTTCGTCGGGGTCTGGTCACGAAAATCCCTTTCGCTCACAATTGCTCGCAACCGTTAAGTTCTCAACCGCCCTGCCGGCACCTATAGGTACAGGTCAAACGCCTTAAGCCGTCGCTTCCACAGGATGTTTTTCCTCCTTTAGAAATTTTTCAGGCGCGAAACGAGAAAGCTCCGCGTAGAGGTCCGATCGACGGAGAGGTTTGGACAAAAAACCGTCCATGCCCGCAGCGAAACAGGCACGGCGATCTTCTTCAAATGCGTTGGCTGTCAATGCGATGATCTGGCACCGTGGCAAACCGTTTTCCAACTCGAACTGGCGGATGGCCTCCGTTGCCTCGATCCCACTGCACTTAGGCATCGAGACGTCCATCAAAATCAAATCCGGGGCAGCAGATTTGTAGGTGGCGATGGCTTTGTGCCCGTCATGGGCAAAATTTATCTTGGCTTTCGTTGGCTCCAAAAACTTGCTCATCAACAAGCGGTTGGTGGCGTTATCTTCTGCCACCAGAATATCCACACTCGAAAGGTCAGGCATGTTTGCACCGGGTTCCGGTGGTGCTTCAACTGCCGCATCCGCCTTGTCTATAATCGGCAACAGCAACGACAGGGAAAAGACGGACCCTTGCCCAACCACAGATGTAACAGAGAGGTCGCCGCCCATCTGTCGCGCCAGTTGCCTGGATATGCACAGTCCAAGGCCAGTCCCCCCGAACCGTCGTGACGTACCGTCTTCGGCCTGTTCAAAACTGTCAAAAACGGCACTAATCCGATCTTCTGGAATACCAATTCCAGTGTCCACTACTGCCAGCGTCAAGGCATATCGTTCCCCCTCGACCTTACCTGACAGAAGCAATGACACCTCACCCTGTTCGGTGAATTTCAAAGCGTTACCCAAAAGGTTCAAAAGCACCTGTCGCAGCCGCCCCGCATCCCCGATCAACTGACCCGGAACGACGTCTTCAAGGACACACGTCCAGCCCAGGCCTTTGCGATCTGCTTGCGCGGCAAACAACCCCACGGCCTCCTGCGCCAGTTTAGCAGGGCAAAAAGGGCGTTCTTCCAGCGTCATTTTACCCGCAGCCAGTTTTGAATAGTCTAGAATGTCATTGAGGATCTGCATCAGGGACGTGGCAGACCCTTGTATTGTATCCACAAGCCGCGTCTGATCCCCGGTCATATCGGTCTCAGCCAGCAAATCTGCCATGCCCAAGATGCCATTCATTGGCGTACGGATCTCATGGCTCATGCTCGCCAAAAACATCGACTTTGCCCGGTCGCCGGCCTCCGCCCGTTCCAGGGCTTTTTCAAGCGCGATCTCGTTGTCTTTGATTTGTGTGACATCGGTACGCACGCCGACGATATTACCCGCATCGGTGCGTTTGTCGCGTTGCCGGATCCATCGACCGTCATGGGTTTGAAAGATCTTGGTCAGGCCAAGTTCGCTTTTGCGTTTTTCAACCAGACCGTCGACAAACTCCCTTTCTTTTCCTTCGACGCCGGGAACCATGCCCGACTTTGCGATCCGCATGGCCACGTCTTCGTAGGTGTCGCCGCGTCCAATCGTGTCGCCGATTGCACCAAATTGCCGTCGGATAGGCGTATTCAGCGTAACGATCCGGTCGTCTTTGTCGAAAATAATGAAGCCATCTTCGATCGCTTCAATCGCGTCTTCAAGCTGCACACGCAGGGCGTCCGCCTCTGCCGTTTTGGGGCCCAACATGCGCGCCAAAACCGCGCCCAGGCAAACACCCAGCACAAGGATCACCGCAGAGCTGATCAAAATCGTGGGTGTCAGAATCAATTTTCATCCCTTCCATCCAATCAAAGTATGACCCGTAAGCTTTACGGCCTCGTTAACCTGGTCCGGGTAACTGATGGAATATTCGTGAAATTTTGTTTCATACGCTGCGGCATATTGGTAAAATTGTTGCGCCCACATTGACCAGCGCCGCGCCTCCGACTAAATCTCGCTGCAAAGCAGCAAACGGCCAAAACTCATGTTCGATAGCGAAAATCAGACCCTTCTCCCCAACCTTCTGGACACCTGCAAAAATGCCATCCCAGCGGTGGAAGCTGTCGTGGCCAAAGCGACCAACATTGTCCGGGAAGCCACAGTTGCAGACGGACGTGTCAGCGGGCGTATGCTGGAAGAAAACCAATTCGCAGCCCATGGTTTAGCCTGGTATTCAACCTACCTCGAGGCCCTGCGCCAGATGCATGCATGGGCCGAACGGCTGGATACCGCGGGAAAGTTCGGTGAACTGGAACAGCTGATGCTGCAAATAGGCTTTGGCGAGTACCTTTGGCAGATCTGGGGCGGCATTCCCATGAGCCAAGGCGAAACCGTGCGCCTGCAGGATCTTGGCCTGAGCCAGTCAGATCAGGCGGCGTTGGCAGTGCCGCCGGTGATGACCCTGACCCAACAGGGCAATACCCAAGCTGCCAGAGACCGACTTGTTACGCTGATCCAGGAACATGATGGCGCCGCCACGGCAGGCAACTGCGGGCTGGACGAAGAGCTTGAAATGATCCGCGACCAGTTCCGGCGGTATGCGGACGAAAAGGTCGTTCCTTACGCACATGAGTGGCACCTGAAGGATGAACTTATCCCGATGGAAGTTATCGAAGAGCTTGCCGATATGGGCGTCTTCGGCCTGACCATCCCCGAAGAACATGGCGGCTTTGGCCTGACCAAAGCGTCCATGTGTGTCGTCTCTGAGGAACTGTCGCGCGGCTATATCGGTGTGGGGTCGCTCGGCACCCGGTCAGAGATTGCGGCGGAATTGATCATCGCAGGCGGAACGGACGAACAGAAAGCCAAATGGCTGCCCCGACTTGCCAGCGGCGAGACGCTGCCAACGGCCGTCTTCACCGAACCTAACACCGGGTCCGACCTCGGCAGCTTGCGCACCCGCGCGGTGCAAGATGACAACGGCGACTGGACCGTGACCGGCAACAAGACCTGGATCACCCACGCCGCCCGCACCCATGTCATGACGTTGCTGGCCCGAACAAACCCGGACACCACCAATTATTCCGGCCTGTCGATGTTCCTGGCCGAAAAAGAACCCGGCACCGATGCGGCCCCCTTCCCGACTGAGGGAATGACCGGCGGCGAGATTGAAGTCCTCGGATACCGGGGCATGAAAGAATACGAACTGGCTTTCGACGGCTTCAAGGTCAAAGGCGAAAATCTGCTCGGCGGCGTTACTGGCCAAGGCTTCAAACAGCTGATGCAGACCTTTGAAAGTGCGCGTATCCAGACCGCCGCGCGGGCAATCGGCGTGGCGCAGTCGGCCATGGAAATATCCATGAAATACGCCGTGGACCGTAAGCAGTTTGGCAAAGAGCTTCTGGCCTTCCCGCGAATCCGGTCCAAAATTGCGATGATGGCGACAGAGATCATGATCGCACGCCAGCTTACCTATTTCTCGGCCTGGGAAAAAGACAACGATCGTCGCTGCGACCTGGAAGCTGGCATGGCCAAACTGCTGGGCGCGCGTGTGGCCTGGGCTGCGGCAGACAATGGCTTGCAAATCCACGGAGGCAACGGTTTTGCGCTGGAATACCCGATCAGCCGGGTGCTGTGTGACGCACGCATCCTCAACATCTTTGAGGGCGCAGCGGAAATCCAAGCTCAAGTGATTGCCCGACGCCTGCTAGAAAAAGCAGCCTGACTTGTTAGGCTGTGTTGCGACACTGACGGAGCGCAACATGGCCGACACAGATCCCCAAAACCCATTTACGGGCCCTCAGATGCAAGGTGTTCGCTATGAAAAAGCGAACATGACGGGGGCCGACTTTGACGGCGTAAATCTGGCTGGCGCCCGTTTCTACGCCGTTTTGGAAAACGCGAAGTTTCTGGACACCAACCTGCATGCAGCAACCTTTGACGACGTGAACCTGTCCGATGCCACGCTGCAAAACATCAACATGTCGGGCACCTCGATCAGCAACGCAAACCTGTCCGGCTTGACGATCAAAGGCGTGACGCTGGCCAACGCCGATATTCGCGACGCGGATCTGACCGGAATGCGAATTAACGGCATTCTGGTATCCGACCTTTTTGCCGCATACGAAGAGCAATAATCGAACCGGCCTGTTTTATGCGAGCCAGAATCGTCGAATAAAAACAGCTACATGAGCAGGCGGCGTGTGGCCCCAATTTCCATTGCTCTTAGGTATTTTCGGAGGTCGTCAGAAGTCAGACGGCGACCCTGCCATTTGACGGGCGAGGTCGCTGTCCATTCGCCTAGGTTTCGTGAAGCGACGCCCGCATCCGGGTCAGATGGTCATCCCAACCTTTGTCCAGCGCTAGCGTAAGCCCGAACGCCGGTTCACCCTGCGGTAAACCTTCGTGACGCAAGCTGAGCTTTGTTCCGCCAGCGACCTCCTCCAAGGTCCACTTCACCGTGCTCGTTTGGCCGCCCATTGGCTTAATCGAGAATGTATATTCGAGCTGTTTGAACGGGTTCGCCAGCAGAACCTCTCCCCACATCAACTTGTCGCCGCTCTCGACACCGAACATTTCATATTCACCTTCGGTCAGCGCGGCTTTGGGTTTGTGAAACCAGATCGAGAGCTTGTCGGGATCCGTCAAGTACTGCCAAACTTTTGCAGGGGTGGCCTTGAGATAAATAGTCTTTTCCAGAACTGTATCGGTCATTGCATGTCTTTCTCTATTTCGGATTTCAATGCGCTGAGACGGTCGTCCCAGAATGCGTCGAAGAAGCCGAACCAGTCGAAAACATGCTTCAACCCGTTCGGATTAAGGGTATTTACGCGCACCCGACCACGGGCCTGAACGAAGATCAGATTTCCCTCACGCAGGATGGTCAGGTGCTTTTTTACGGCAGCACGGGTCATGTCGAAGTTTTCGGCAACCTCAGCAATTGTCATGTCGTCTGTCGCCAACAGACGTAGAATGTCTCGACGCGTCGGATCAGCAAGCGCGCGAAACCCCATTTGTTCTTGATTGGTCATGGCCTCAACGGAAGCGCTGTAGATTTGAGCGATGGCTTCATATTCACCTCTTAAATGATACCAATAGGTTTCACTTATTTATGAAACCATTTGGTATTATGTCAAGCGCATTTGGTACGCTTGCGGTCAGCAAGAGGTAACTAACGATCCTTCCAAGCGTACCATTTGAACGCGGGGCCCAGCGTATGGCGGCGCAATCCGGGCAAAGGGAAGCGTTTGAGAGGGCCGCGAAATCCGTCCGGCAGACCGCCGTACTCGCGCCCCATGGCCATGCCCGCCACCTGGCGCCCGCACCATGTAGCCTGACTGACCCCATTGCCATGGTAGGCGAGCGAAGCATAGGCGCCGGGTAAATCCTCAATCGCGCCCACATAAGGCACGAGATCGCGGGTCATACAGATCAGGCCGGCCCAGTGGTGATCCACAGCTGCGTCCGCCCAATCCGGGAACATATCCGCGAAGTGAGCCTTGACCATGGCCTTCATCCACACCCGCGCATCCGGGCCATCATTGGGCGCCCCGCGCATACCAAAGAGCATCCGATCGTCCGGTAAGCGCCTGAAATAATGCAGCATATTTCGGGTATCATAGGCCATCCGCGTGCCCATCCAATTGCCGCCGCCCAGCGGCTCGGTCACCATGATATGGCTGATGACCGGTAGATAGCGCCCGCCCATCCATCCGGGCACATCCTCAGAGTTGTAGCCATTTGCCGCGAGGATCACCCGATCAGCCGTAACTTTCCCGGCGGGCGTGGTAACGTGTAATCGTCCGCCATCTGACAAAATACCCGTAACCGGGGTATTTGCGAATATCTGGGCGCCCTCGGCCCGGGCAGCCCTGGCCAGCGCTTGGACATAGGCGCGCGGGTTTAGTGGGAAACCGGCATCCACGCGCATGGCGCCATGGGTGTGGGCAATCTGCAAACCACGTTCTGCCAGCGCCCCTTTGGGCACAATTTCGGACGTAACACCGCAAAGCGCGTTCAACCGCGCAGCGTCGTCCGAGAAACCCTCGAAATCTTCCGCCCGGTGGGCAAAAGCCCATTCGCCGTCTTCCTGCCGCCCCACATCCCAGTCTTGCGTCAGGTTCCCCACAAGGGTCGTGGCCGCCACCTGCGCCTGATAATAGCGGGCAAGATCGTCCTGCCCGAATTTGGCCGCGTAAGCCCGGTCGCCCAGCTTTGACCCGCCCATGCAGTTAAAGCCGCCGTTGCGCCCTGACGCGCCCCAGCCAACTTCTTGCGCATCCAAGACCACCGGTTTGCAGCCGAAATCGCGGGCCAGATGCAGCGCCGCCGACAGACCGGTGTAGCCCGCGCCAATGATTGCCACGTCCGCAACCCGGTCCCCATCAAGGGTCGGGTCTACCGGATCTTTGGGTGTAACCGCCTCCCAGTAACTGCCGACAGGTGACGGGCGGTAGGCGTGGTTATCGTATATTCGTTTCATGGGGTGAGTAAGGACCGCACAGCGCCAAAACGCCACTGGATTCGCGCGTCGGGACACCCGATAGTGGCTTTCAGGAGTGATGAATGCGTTGGATCCTGTTATTTGCAAACCTGAGCTTGGCCAGCTGCGGCCCGGATGAAACGATTTCAGGCCAAGTTGCGCCCGAAGAAGTGTTTGTGCTGGAACGGCTGGCCGGAACACCCGTGACCACGCGCATCACTATCACCTTTCCCGAAAAAGGCCAGGTCGCTGGTCAAGCCCCGTGCAACCGTTACTTTGCAGCCCAGAAGGCACCGCTACCGTGGTTTGAGCTTGGCCCCATTGGCGCCACCAAACGGGCCTGCCCGGAACTGAAGCTGGAGGCGAGATACCTGCGATTGCTGGCGACCATGAGCCTGATTGAGCGTGCGGGCGATGTGCTGATCCTCAACAATGATGCGGATCAAATGTTAGAGTTTCGGCGCACGCCGGAGTGACGCAACGGCCTGCTTGCCCGCCAGCGCGCGGTCGAGGCAGGTTGAATGCATGGTTGAAGATTTCTCTATCCGCTCAGGCGACTACACGCTCCCCGCCCGGCTATATTTGCCCGAAGGCACGCCAAAGCGGGCATATGTACTGCACCCGGCAACCGGTGTGCCGCGCGATTATTACGGCAAGTTCGCGGCCTGGGTGGCGGAACAGGGATTTGCAATCCTAACCTACGGATACCGAAGTGATGGCAGCACGGCCCAGGCGCTGCGAGCGTCAACGGTCACTATGAAAGACTGGGGTGTGGACGATCAAAACGCGGCACTGAACACGCTCACCGAGCGTTTTCCCGATGCGGAAATTTGCGCCATAGGCCATTCGCTCGGCGGTTTCATGACCATGTTCCACGACCGCGCGGGTGACCTTTCACGGCTATCCGCTGTCTGTTCTGGCCCTGCTTATTGGCGCCGAACACCCTGGCCGCGCCGAGCAGGGGTGATTGCGTTTTGGTTTCTGATGGGTCCGTTGTTGGGCCGTTTTACCGGCTATTTGCCTGCGAAAATACTGGGCGGGACGGAAGATTTGCCTCTAACGGCCTTCTACCAATGGCGCAGGTGGTGCGGAAACCGCGACCTGCACATGCCCGATTGGGGCACGTCCCTGCCCCAACCCGACACGGACGCTTTTAAAGGCCGGCTAAACCTGGTCGCGGCAAGCGACGACTGGATAATTGCACCGCCCGTTGTTCGAGATCTGGCCCGATTTTACCCGTCTGCTGAGGTGAGCTTTACTGAGCTGTCTGCAAGCAAAGGCCCTATCGGACACATGACAGTTTTCCGCCCGCGCAACGCGCACCATTGGCCCGCGCTTCTTTAGCGGCGCGACAGCCAATAGGCGAAGAGCGCGCACAGCAACAGTGCCGAGCTTGCGGCCGCAAGCCAATCCGTTCCTGACGATTGAAGCATTACCCCTGCCAGCGCCGACCCAGCCCCAAGTCCGAGGTAAATTGCAGCGCCGTTTAAGGCCAAAAGCAGATTGGCAGCCTGCGGGCGTAGCGCGATAAGCCGCTCTTGCTGCGGTGCAAAAAGAGCAAGCGCGGTCACCGGCCAGATGAAACCCAATAGAAGCCCCAGCCAAAGGATGCCGCCCGACAATTGCAACCCGATGACGCTTGCAAGCGTGCCTAAAAGGGACAAGGTAATCACACGGTCCGTGCCCAGCTGATCCACAAAGCGCGCTGCCAGAAAATTGCCCAGCACGCCGCCTATGCCAAAGGCAGCCAGCACCACCGGTAGCCATGCAGGGGGCAGACCAAATCGTTCGGTCATGTAGACAGCAATAACGGAATAGGTCGTGAACTGGCCGGCCATCTGCCAGCACGTGACGCTGACCGCAGGTGCAAGCACACGGTCGGTCAACACGTCGGCAATGGCCCGAAGGCTGGCCCGCTCGCCGGGCGGATGTGCGGGCACGAAGACCCAGACTGCCGCCGCATTCAACGCAATAAATGTCCCGATGATAAAAAAGGCCGCGCGCCACCCCACCAGATCCCCCAGCCATGCCGCCATCGGCACCCCGAAAACGGTGGCCAGTGTCATGCCTGCCAACACATATCCAAGGGCCGCACCACGCCGCGATTCCGGCACCAGTGCGGCACCTGCGGCTGACGCCATAGGCCCTACTAATCCAGCACCCACGCCCACCATCATCCTTGCAATCAGTGCTGTGGAGTAATTTTGCGCAACGCCGGTCAGCAGCGCCCCGGCAGAAATAATGCCAAGCCCGATCACAAGCAGACGCCGACGATCCCAGTCGCCCACAGCCACCTGCAAAAGCGGGGCCGCGACTGCGTAAGTGATAGAAAACACAGCCAGTAGGAATGCCACCTCGGATGATGACACGCCCAGCCCTTCGCGCATCGGCAGCAGAAGCCCAATCACCGCCAAACCGCCCACCGCCAGGGAAAAGTAACACGCTGACAAAACCGTCAACGGCAGGCGAGGCAGGGGAGTTTGCGACATAGTTTCAGGATGAGCCAGATCTTTAGGGTTGCAAGCGAAACCCTGCGTCCGGCCACCATATGCTTAAGTCAGATAACCTGTGTCAGGCCCGCCGGATCTTTATTAGCGCGGACGCGGAACATGGATGCCTCGCCCGTCATCGCAGGCTCCAACCGGCGTTGCAGACCTGGTGGCACCGCACAGGTGTCGCCGGGGGCAAGTGTGGCGGTCCCACCGTCCCAGGACAGGCGCCAGTGACCACGCATAACCATCAGCACCTCGTGGTCCTGTGTCGCATAAGCTGGGTCTGCAAGGCTGCCATTCTGAATGAAATCCACGTCAAAGCCGGGCCGGTCGCGCAGCATCGCATCTGGACCAATGACCGATGCGGGGGACTTGTCCGCCAGCGCCATCATATCCCAATAGCGCGCCACGTAGTGGGGAACCACGTCACGGGTGGTGGGTTCTGGGTAAGTCTTTAACTCTGCGTCCGTCAAAACCGGCATGGGCTGGACGTCGGACGGCAGCGCGGCACCCTTTTTGGTGTCATAAAGCTTCCCGTTTTCACCCAACACCAACCCATGGTCCTGCGCATCTTCGATCACCTGCGGCGCCCAGATAACGCCGCCACCCGCGTCGTCGCCGCCAAGGATCGCCATGATCATCCCGTAATCAGTTCCGATGTTCTCAAAGCCACGAAAGATGCCCGTGGGGATGTTGAAAATATCGCCCTCTTCCAGAACCACCTGTCCGGCATCGCCCCAGCGCCCCCAGAAAAAGCGCCAGCGGCCTTTGAGCACAAAAAACACCTCAGCCGTACGGTGAGAATGCAGCGAGTTTCGGCACTTCGGCGGCTGGCC
>JBCCET010000003.1:0-84037 GCA_039030095.1 Pseudomonadota bacterium
CAACACGATCCTGATCTTCTCTTCAGATGAATAGTGCTTGCGCGTTGCACGCTTGATATCTTTGACGATCTTCTCGCCAGGGCTCTTCGTTGTCTTTCTCATCGTCCACTCCTCGGTGGTTACGATGAGCAACAAACTCTCTCTTAGCAAATAACCTTATTTGGACCCATAGGCGCTGACGTCAGACACGCACTATGCGCCTTTCTGGTTCATCCGGTTGGAATGCTGGCCAAGGGCGATACATGAACAACGGGTCTTCAGGCGGTGTGGTTATGTAATTGAATTTCGGTCTGGGGGCCTGGTCAATCTTTCCTAGAAGTTGATCAAACTTCGCGTATATCTCCTGCGTTTTCGCGTGCTGTTTACGTTCTGCTACTTTGCGATCCGTTGTACCAGTTGATCTTCGCTCTTGTTTTGAACTTGCATCCTGAAGCTCCAATGGCTTGGTGACCTGGACATACCACTTGTTTCCCTTGCTCTTGAGTCTGACCAATCTGGAAGGGTGATAGTCCATGTAGAGCCTTGCGGTGTAGTGTCCGATTTAATGTCCAAAACAGGTTCCCGGAGGGGCGTAACCCCTTAAATCATTGCATTCTTTTGAAGATGTGGTCAATGGAGGCGAGTACCGGAATCGAACCGGTGTACACGGATTTGCAATCCGCTGCGTCACCACTCCGCCAACTCGCCGACCAAGGGTGTTCGCGCCGTTTAGCAACCGCGCTTTATGGGTGCAAGCCTCATCCGTTGCCGCCCAATTGCATGAGCACTCCAAAAACCAGCGCAGGTGCGGCCGTCAGGATGGCTGTGGTCGCAATTACTGCTCTGGGCCAAAGCCGGGTAAAGCGGCGCCACAAGACCAGGCAAAGGGCGATAACAAAAAGCGTCTCGAACACGCCAAAGATCCGGCCATGGTGGGCGGGGTCCCAGTAACTTATGGGGCTCTCGAATTTCCACATGGTCAGTGGCCAGAAGTGGGCCCGTGCGTCGTCGTTGTGGAAAGGGAAATCCATCAACAGGTGCAACATTCCGGAGACGGCAAAGGCAACTAGAACCGTGGACCGCGCCAAAAGCGCGGCCGCAACCAATGCAGTCCAGACAAAAAAGCTGTTATCGATTGCAAAAACGGTTTGCCAGTAGGGTGAGAAATAGACCTGATCGAAGATGAAAGACGGACTGTTTCCCAAAGCAAAACGGTGCCAAAAGAACATATAATATAGCGAAAAGTCAGGCGCCAACCCACCCATTAGCGCAGCCCATGTGAGGCGAGAATGATCCGGCTTGGCAAATACCGCTGCGCCGACTAACAGATGGGTGGTGGTAATCATAAGCCTGCCTGAACGCTGTCGGGTGGCAATGACTATAGGGTGTGCGATGGCCAAGTCCATTATGATCCAGGGCGCAGGGTCGAACGTTGGCAAGTCGCTTTTGGTGGCGGGCATCGCAAGGGCATTCGCTCGAAAAGGGCTGAAAGTACGTCCCTTCAAGCCGCAAAACATGTCGAACAATGCCGCCGTCACGGCTGATGGTGGGGAAATCGGACGCGCTCAGGCCTTGCAGGCACGGGCATGTGGTGTGGCACCGGTCACCGACATGAACCCGGTTTTGCTGAAACCAGAGACGGAGGTGGGCGCCCAGGTTGTCGTTCAGGGTAAGCGGGTCGCAACTGCAAAAGCGCGGGAATACGGAAAAATGAAATCCACACTCATGCCGCGGGTGTTGGAGAGCTTTCACCGGATTGCGGAACAGGCCGACCTCGTGGTGGTGGAAGGTGCTGGTAGCCCGGCGGAAGTCAATCTGCGCGCGGGCGACATCGCCAACATGGGATTTGCGGTGGCCGCAAATGTGCCCGTCATTCTGGTGGGTGACATCGACCGGGGTGGTGTGCTGGCGCAATTGGTTGGGACACATGTGTTGCTAGATCAGGTCGACAACGCCCTGATCCGCGGCTTTATGATCAACAAGTTTCGCGGCGATGTTAGCTTATTTGACGAAGGCCTACAGGTGGCAGTGGAAGAAACGGGCTGGCACGGGTTGGGCGTGTTGCCTTGGTTTGATGACGCCCACAAGTTACCAGCGGAAGACGCCGCTGATATTCGCAGCGGTGGATCCGGGGCTTTCAAAATTGCCGTTCCTCGCATCAGCCGCATTGCCAACTTCGACGATCTGGACCCGCTGAAGCTGGAGCCGGGCGTAACCGTTCAGATGGTGGAACCGGGCACACAAATTCCTCAAGATGCAGATCTGATTCTGATACCCGGCAGTAAGTCTACGATAGGCGATTTGGCCTTTCTCCGGGCGCAAGGATGGGATGCAGATATTAAACGCCACGCAGGCCGTGGTGGACATGTGTTGGGCATCTGCGGGGGCTATCAGATGCTTGGCCGGACGATCGATGATCCGAAGGGGATAGAGGGGCCACCAGGACAAGTGGATGGGTTGGGGCTATTACAAGTTGATACGGTCATGACACCCAAAAAACACCTGTCGGAGGTGACTGGCAAAGATCGAGCTTTCGGTCAAAACGTGCACGGCTATGAAATCCATATTGGAGAAACAGACGGGGCTGATTGTGAAAATGCCTGGCTTACCATCGAAGGTCGAGCCGCGGGTGCAGCATCTGCTAACGGCCGAATTAGGGGATGTTACGTACACGGCCTTTTCAGTGCGGACGAGTTTCGCTCAAACTTTCTCGGCGCGCTTGGGGCTGAAGCCGGCGACACTCAGTACGAAGATGCGGTGGACAACACGCTTGATGCGTTAGCAGACCACGTTGAAGCCCATTTGGACCTCGATTTGCTTTGGACCCTTGCAGCTGAGGTAACGCCCCATAACGAGATGCTTTCGGCTTAACTTGTCGAACGGTGGTTGAGATCGCGGCCCCTGCCGCAGCTATTTTGTACATAGCCTGCTATTCAATGCGAACTGGGCGTCTTTTCCGGATGTTTTCAGTGATAGGTGCTGCGCAAACACCGGTATCTGATGTCGCCATCGGCTGTGGGTACGCAAAACTTAACCTGGCTTGCGTGCATCAATCGCGCGGCAACCGCTTTTTGGCGACGGATTTTTTGGGGGAACATCAACTACAATAGCTGGCAACTTGGGGCTAGTTGTCTTTGGCGGTGCCTAAAGCTCGAAGAGTTGTCGCCAAAAAAGTCCAAAATGGCGGGTCCAGACAAGGCTCAACCCGTCCAAGTTCGTTTTGTCATGAAGTTAGGACTTTTGCAGCAAGCTGCTGAGCGCTATTTTGACTGTCTTAAGCCGCGCTTCCAACACTTCGACGGAGCTTGCAGTGTACTTGGCGTTGATGCTGGAGAAGTAGAAGAACTCTGCCGCATCGCGCAATGACACGTCTTCATATGCGGAAGAAAGGCCTTCTTTTTCAAACATTTCCACGAACATTGTTGTCCAGTTGCCGGCTCCTTCGGTCACTTCGACAGATGCGTGCTCGTTGATGCCATCAAATAGCTCTGCCAATTCCGGCGCACCAGTCATCATTTGGTACCAGAGCAGCGGGCCGTGCTCGTAAAACGCGTCGATCTTGGCAGAAAAACCTTCCACCACGTCCCATTCTTGGCGCACTTTCGCTTGAAAATCCTGAATAGCCATGCGCGTGGCAGCGCGCAAAATCTGGGGCTTACCTGGAAACCGGTTGTAGACCGTCTGACGTGCGACGCCCGCTTCCGCTGCAATGTCGTTCATCGTTGTTTTGGCGACACCGAACTTGCTGAAAACCTCTTGGGCTGCACGCAGGATTTTTTCGTCACGGTCGATCATTTTTCCCGTTTGACAGGTGCGCTGATTTCCGTCAAGTTTGTACAAATGTACTAATGTTGTCCATTTGGACAAATAGGGAAGCGTTATGAAACTCACCGTAAATGGCAATGAACATGACGTGGATGTCGAAGATGACATGCCACTTCTTTGGGTCCTGCGGGATGAACTTAAGCTGACCGGCACGAAGTATGGCTGCGGCATCGCGCAATGTGGGGCCTGCACCGTTCATATGGATGGTACGGCTGTGCGAAGCTGTCAGGTCGCTGCGGCTTCTGCCGACGGGTCGGATGTCACAACGATTGAGGGCCTTGGCACCCCTGCAACAATGCACGCGGTGCAAGAGGCCTGGGTCGAACACCAAGTGGCGCAATGCGGTTATTGCCAGTCCGGCCAGATCATGCAGGCGGCATCGCTGCTGTTTGAAAACCCGGAACCCAATGACGAAGACATCGACATTGTTATGGGCGGAAATCTGTGCCGGTGCGGCACGTATCCCCGCATCCGGGCTGCGGTGCACGCCGCCGCCAAAAAGCTGCAGGAGGTGTGATCGATGGGACGGCTCCAAACAATCACACGACGCAGTTTTCTGGTTGGTTCTATGGCCGTCGGCGGGGGTGTGGCCTTTGGTACATATTTGGCTCAACGGCCGCTGCCAAACCCGCTCGAAACCGCCGCTGTAGACGGCGAGGTCACGTTCAATCCGTGGGTTCTGATTTCCCCAGAAAAGGTCACGCTGATCACGCCGCATGCTGACAAAGGGCAGGGGGTTGCCTCCTCTCAGGCCGCGCTGATCGCGGAGGAACTGGACATTGAGTTCGGCCAGTTTGAGATCAGCTTTGGTCGGCCAAATCCGGCTTATTACAACACTGCATTGGCTGACGAATCGCTTCCCTTCATGTCCACTGACACCAGCTTGGTTGCTGAATCCATGCGGTCCGTTTTGGGTGGCGTGATGAAGATCCTCGGCATGCAAAGTACCGGTGGGTCCACCAGCATGACGGACAGTTTTCACAAGCTGCGCTATGCAGGCGCTGTGGCGCGCGAAACGCTGAAACTGGCGGCAAGCCAGCAAAGCGGTGTGCCGGTGGATCAGCTGAAGACCAAGGACGGGGCCGTGCATATGCCTGATGGCTCATCCCTTGCCTACACAGAGTTGGCAGGCCGCGCTGCCGACATCGAACCGGTGGAACGCGTGGCGCTGCGCGATCCATCTGAGTGGCGATTGATTGGCAAACCCATGCAGCGACTGGACATCGTGGGAAAGTCTACCGGGACGATTGTCTACGGTATCGACGCGCAAGTGGACGGAATGCTGCACGTCACCGTTATGATCAATCCGTGCAAAGGCGGCCCGGTCAAAAGCATCGACGACAGTGCCGCCAAGGACATGCGCGGGGTCAATTCCATCATGCCCGTCACCGGTGGGGTGGCCGTTATTGCCGACAACACATGGCGCGCATTTCAGGCGGCAAACGCGATCAAAATTGACTGGGGGTCTGCCCCGTATCCCGATGAGCAGGACGACCACTGGAAGGCCGTGGCCCAAAGCTTCACCGAAGACCGTTTGGACGAGACCTGGCGCAACGACGGGGATGTATCTGCCGCCAAGGGTGAAACTGTAGAGGCAGAATATCGGTCCCCTTATGTGGCACACCAACCGCTGGAACCGATGAATGCAATCGTGCTGGTCACTAACGCAGGTGTGGAGGTCTGGACAGGCCACCAGATGCCGCTTTTCCTGCAACAACAAGTAGCAGCCGTCACAGGCCACACCGCCGATCAGGTTATTTTCCACAACCATTACATCGGCGGCAGCTTCGGTCACCGTTTGGAATTTGACTATCTTAAGCAGGCAGCCGAGATCGCAAACGCCATGCGCGGCACGCCGATCAAGATGACCTACACCAGAGAAGTTGATTTCGCACAGGATTTCCCACGCCATATCTCCATGGCGCGCGGGCGCAGTACAATCGAAGACGGTAAAATCACGTCCATCGACCTGCAAATTGCAGCACCCTCTGTGATCGGGTCGCAAATGGGGCGCCTGGGGTTGAACGTTCCGGGACCAGATTCCCAAATCTCAGCCGGGGCATGGAACAATCCATATTCCCTTGAGAACTTCCGCATGCGCGCCTATCGCACGCCGGAACTTGGGCCAACATCCAGCTGGCGCGCAGTCGGCGCACCGGGAGCCGGCTTTTTCTTCGACAGTTTCCTGGATGAAACCATCCATGCGGCCGGGGCAGACCCGATGGAAGAACGCATCCGTTTGATGGACCATGACGTCAGCCGTAAGGTTCTGGAAGCCGCAGCAGAGATGTCAGACTGGGGCGCTCCGCTGGAACCAAACCAGGGCAAAGGCGTGGCCTTTGTCGAAAGCTTCGGAGTTCCCACGGCGGAGGTGGTTCAAGTCACCAACACCAATTGGGGCATCAAGATCGACAAGGTTTGGGTCGCCTGTGACGTGGGCACTCTGATTGACCCGGTGAACTTTGAAAATCTGGTGCAAGGCGGTGTGATCTTTGGCCTTGGCCACGCCATGAACTGCCAGATTACCTATTCCAAAGGGATGGCGGAACAGACCAACTACCACGACCATGAAGGCATGCGTATCTGGCAAACACCAGAGATCATCGTGCGGGGGCTGGAAAATGGCGACAAGGTGCGCGGGATCGGGGAACCGCCGGTGCCACCGGCGGCACCTGCGCTGGCCAATGCCATATTCGCGGCCACAGGCACGCGCCTCAGGGAGATGCCGTTTAACAAATTCATCGAATTCGTCTGAGGAGCCGTACCATGCGTATCTGGATAGGCACCGCCGCGGCCTTTGCATCCCTGACGCTGGCAACTGCCTTGGCTTGGGCGGAAGGAGAAACAATCAAGGTTGAACCTCCGGCAGAAGGATCCGTCACTTTGGAGCAGGCTTTGGCGGCCTGGGACCGAGTATATGAGGTCACGTCCCACCCACGCTGTTCCAACTGCCATGTCGGCGCCGACAACCGCCCAATGTGGTCTGGTCCGTCATACGGGCGGGCCCGCCCTCACGGTATGAACATCAACGCAGGCGAAAGCCGGATTGGGGCCGAATATGTGCTGTGTTCCACGTGCCATGCCTATCGCGAAGGCCTGAACGATGTGCCGCACGCAGCACCTCAAGTTGCCATGAACTGGCAATTGCCTCCGAAAGAAGCTGAATGGTTTGGCAAAACGTCGGTTGAGATTTGCAACCAGTTGCGCGATCCGGCCCGAAATGGTGATCGGACTTTTATGGAGCTGGCAGGCCATCTCGATCACGATGTGGTTCTGCACTGGGCCTGGAACCCCGGTGGCGGGCGTGAACCGGCGCCTTATAGCCTGCAAGAGCATGTAAACGATGTGCTGATCTGGGGCGTGGGCGGAATGCCCTGCGCCAACGACTAAAGGAGCGAAACCATGATTGATGTCAAAGGCCCTTATCGAAACGGCGCGGTTTTTGTTGCCCTCAGCGCGCTGCTGCACGCGATCGCGCCTATCTTGGGCGGGTTCAGTCAAGACGCTTTAACGCTGTTTGTGTTCGGCGTGGTCTACGCAGGTATTGCGTTGGGCCTTTTCCAAGGAATGCGATGGCTGGTGTACATTGCCTTCCTAATGATGATCGGCGGCAGCATCGTTGCTCTTAGTTATGTATGGGCTTTGGGCCCTGTGCCATCGTGGATTTACACCGGCATTTTCGCGGCCAACTGGCTGGCCGCCACTGGCCTCTTCCTTGCACTTTGGAAAACTCCGCTTCCCAAAATGTTGGAGGATTGATCGGTTTTCAATCGACGACGCCATTTCTCAATTGTGGGCGTTGAATCAATCCGTTTGACTACGATCCACGAAGTTCGACCCGCCGAATTTTGCCTGAGATAGTTTTCGGCAACGTTTCCACAAATTCAATCTCGCGTGGGTACTTGTATGGCGCTGTCAAATTTTTGCAAAACTCTTGGATTTCGACGGCCAATGCATCACTGGCGTCCACCCCGTCCGAAAGAATAACGAAGGCTTTGACCAATTGCCCACGGGTTTCGTCCGGCACGCCAATCACTGCGCTTTCCACGATCTTGTCATGTTCCAGAAGCGCGCTTTCAACCTCAAACGGGCTGATCCGATAACCGGCGGAGGAGATTAGGTCGTCCGATCGCCCCACAAACCAAAGGTATCCATCTTTGTCCCGAGACGCCGTGTCGCCGGTATAGTACCAGCCATTGCGAAAGGCATCTGTCACCAATTCCCCATCCCGCAGATAGCCGTGAAACAGACCGGCGGGCCAGGCACCAGAAGTTTTGATGGCGATATGGCCGACCTCATCATCGGGCAAGACATTTCCGCCATCATCAACGATGTCAATTTCGAATCCAGGGACAGGTTTGCCCATGGATCCGTTGCGCGTTTCCACGCCGGGGAAATTGCCCACGATATTGATGGTTTCGGTCTGGCCATAGCCGTCCGCGATGGTTGTGCCGGTATGTTCGGCCCAATACCGGATCACCTCGGGGTTCAGCGGCTCACCCGCGCCAAGGCAGCGGCGCAGCGAGGACAGATCATATTGCGTCAGATCCTGCTGAGCGAAGAGCCGATAAACCGTGGGTGGCGCGCAAAAGGTCGTGACACCGTTCTCAGAAATCGCCTTCAAGTGCGCTTCAACGTCCATCCCCGGGGCGTCATAAAGCACGGTCGTGCAGCCCATCAGAACTTGCGGAAACAACATCCCCCAAGCAGCCTTGGCCCAACCGGTATCCGTCAAGGTCCAGTGAATGTCGCTTTCGCGTAAGTCCATCCAAAAAAGCGCCGTGGCTGCGTGGGCCAACGCATACCCAAAATCGCGGGGCACCATCTTGGGCAGGGCTGTGGTGCCGGAGGTAAAATAGATCATCATGGTGTCGCTGGAACTGAATGGCGCAACGTCTGACCCCTGCAAAGTTCCATCCTGAGCGGCGCACAAGGCTTCAAAAGACAACCAATCACCCGACGCTTCCCCCACAACAATCAGGTGTTCCAAGCTGGGGCATTCAGCCCGAATACAATCGATTTTCTCCACATGCATGGGGGAGACGATGACAGCTTTCGCACCGGCTTGATTGACGCGGTAGGCTATATCCTTGGCGGTCAGCAAGTTGGTGCCCGGCATCGAAATGACACCTGCCTTCATGCAGCCAAAGAGAACTTTATGCCAGGCAGGTTCGCGACCGATAACAACGCAGGCCGCATCGCCGCGCGCCAATCCCAATGCCATCAGGGCTTGGGCAAACTGCGCCGAAGCGCTGCTCAACTCCGAATATGTAATCGCTGTTTTCGTTCCGGCTGGGACATTGATGGCCAGCAGCGCGTCTTTGTCAGCCTCCCGCGCACGGGCGTCAAGCACGTCGAAGGCAAAGTTAAAGTGTTCCGGGGTCGGCGGCTCATAGGTCTTGCGCGCATTCTCATAGTCGCGATCGAAGTTTTCAAATGTGATCATGGTTTTTCTCTCTCAACGCGAATTGCGGCAGATGCTTTGGGTCGGAATGCCACTTGTATGCTTATATCTGCCCAAGAATTGGAGTTCGACAAAGCATAAGCGGTCAGCCATTCCAGAGGCAAAGGGTTTTGCCGACGGAGCATGATGTGGGCCGGAGCACTTTTCACACATTCAAAACGCAAAAACGGCGCCCAAGAGCGCCGTTTTGAAAGAGCAGTCCAGTTAAACTTAGGACGCTGCTTCTTCTTCCGCTGGGGCTTCTTCCTCGGCGGGTGCAGCGGCAGCTTCAGCTGCTTTGGCGGCTTTTTCTTCAGCGCGTTCCTGCGCTTTCTTGCCTGGCTCGGCCTTTTTCATGTTGGCGCGCTCCTTCTTGGCAACAACGCCAGCTGCTTCGAGGAAACGGGACACGCGGTCCGTGGGTTCTGCGCCCTGGTCCAGCCAGTATTGCACACGTTCCATGTCGAGCTTCACGCGCTCTTCGCTGTCTTTTGCCAGCAGCGGGTTATAGGTGCCCAGCTTTTCGATGTAGCGGCCGTCGCGCGGCATGCGGCTGTCGGCAGCAACAACGCGGTAAAATGGGCGTTTTTTGGACCCGCCGCGGGCCAGTCTGATTTTCATAGCCATGTCGTGTTCTCCTTGGAATGGCGGTGAGGGCCGGATCTATTCGCGGCTCTCAAGATTGCTGTTGTTTGTGGTGTTGGATGACTTCCGCGATGATGAAGTTCAGGAACTTTTTCGCGAATTCGGGGTCGAGGTTTGCCTCTGTCGACAAACGTTCGAGACGGGCCACCTGATCGGCTTCACGCGACGGATCAGACGGTGGCAATTCATGCTGCGCTTTCAGTTTGCCCACCGCTTTGGTGTGCTGAAAACGTTCGGCCAGCGTGTAGACCAACACCGCATCCAGCCGGTCAATGCTGTCACGATGGTCAGAAAGGATTTCTGCTGCGCGGGTTGCGTCGGTGGTCATAGCACAGGCTCCTTGGGATGGCGGTAGATAAGGCATGACTTGCTGAAAAGCGCGCCTTCGCGTTCAAAGGTGGCGCCCAGCTTTTCGGCCATGCGAATGGATCGTGTATTGTCGTGGGCGATGTAACTGATGACGCCATTCAAGCCGAGCTTCAGGGCGCCATAGGCCCGTGCGGCCAGCGTCGCCTCGGTCGCATACCCTTTGCCTTCGTGCCCGGTGTAAAGGTGCCAGCCCAGTTCCGGTTCGTACCAGCCTTTCGAATAGATGAAACCGACACTGCCAACGGTATCACCGGCATGGTTTTCAACGGCCCAGAAACCGAAACCACGCAGGGCCCAGTGCCCGAGGTATCCCGTCAACGTGCGCCAGCATTCCCATTCATCGCGCGGACCACCCACATAAAGCGACCGGTCAGAGCCGTAGAAATCTGTCAGTGCAGGCAAGTCGCGTTCGCAATGTGCGCGCAGCGTCAGCCGCTCTGTCGTCAGGGTAGGGATGGTTAAGGTCGTCATGAAAACGCCTCCGGCCCTTTGTGGCGGAAGACATGTAACAGCAACCCGTCCACGGTGGTGAAGTCTGACTCCTGCGTGGCCCCCATGCGTTCAGCCAGCGCAATGGACCGGGTGTTGCCCGGCGTCACACAGCTAATCGCAGTGGTCCAGCACAGCGTTTCATACGCATACTTCAGGGAAGCCATGGACGCCTCATACGCCACGCCTTTGCCTTCGGCATTGGCGAAAACGGACCAGGCGATCTCTCGCTCTGGCCAATCGTCTGGGTGGAAGGGGCCTGCTACGCCCAAGGGTTCGTCCGTGACTTTGTCAGCGATCATCCAGCGGCCAAAGCCGCGCAAGGACCAATGGCCGATGATCTCACCCAGTTTGTCGAAAGCAGCCGCACGCGTGCATGGGCCACCCACGCCAGCCGTGCGTATTGGGTCCATACGGAAAGCGGCGTAGGCATCAAAGTCCGACAGCTGGGCCGCGCGCAAGCGGAAGCGTTCTGTTTCTATGGTGGGGATCACGGTCATGCGGCGACCTCTGGCCCTGGGTGGCGCCATGCTTTGACCGGGCCACCGGGAACCGGAGCGTCGGCATCGCACGTACAGCCCAGTCGCTGCGCCAATGCCACCGAACGTGTATTTGCGTCCTCAATGTAGCTGACAACCGTGGGCCAGCCGAGCCTATCGTAGGCATCTGTGCGCGCGGCCAATGTAGCTTCCGCAGCGATTCCTTTGCCCTCGGCCCCTTCAAACACGATCCAAGTCAGTTCACCTTCGGGCCAATGCGGTGGCTTTTTGGGGCCGACAATGCCGATGCACTGGTCGTCGTTTTTGGCTGTCACAGCCCAAGGTCCAAAGCCCAGGTCTTCCCAATGCCAACGGATCATGCCGAAACTTTTCCAGGCCTCTGTCGGGTTTTTGTAACCCTTAAAAAACCGCGCAGCTTCGGTTGCCATGAAACGAGCATAGGCAGCCCAGTCACCCGGCACTGGCTCCCGCAGGGAAAGCCGGTCGGTTATGAGCGTTTGCCCCGTCACTTCTTTTTACCGAACCCAGATAGACCGGGGGGCAGTTGCAGCCCGCCGCCCAAGCCCGGCAAACCGCCGCCAGCGCCGCTCGGGGACATACCCATCTTTTTCGCGGCCTTTTCCAATTGCGCTGCGTCTACTGAGCCGGGATCAGGCATGCCGCCTTTGCCGAACATGCCCTTCATGGCTTGTTTCAGCATGCCGCCTTTGCCCATCTTCTTCATCATGTCCGACATCTGGCGGTGCATTTTCAGCAGTTGGTTCAGCTCACTCACCTGCAGGCCCGCGCCGCCTGCGATGCGCTTTTTGCGGCTGGCTTGCAAAATCTTGGGGTTGGCGCGCTCTTTTTTCGTCATTGAATCGATCAGCGCGATCTGGCGTTTGAATATCTTGTCGTCGAGGCCTGCGGCTTCTGCCTGCGCTGCGGCCTTTTTCATGCCGGGCAGCATCGACATCATGCCTTCCATGCCGCCCATCTTCATCATTTGTTCAAGCTGGCCTTTCAGGTCGTTCATGTTGAACTGACCCTTCTGGAAGCGCTTCATCATGCGCTCGGCCTGTTCGGCCTCGATGGTTTGCTGGGCCTTTTCTACCAGGCTGACGATATCGCCCATGCCCAGGATGCGGCCCGCCACGCGTTCTGGATGAAACTCCTCCAGCGCGTCCATCTTTTCGCCGAGGCCAACGAACTTGATCGGCTTGCCAGTGACCGCTTTCATGGAAAGCGCCGCGCCGCCGCGTCCGTCGCCGTCCATCCGAGTAAGCACAACACCGGTCACGCCGATCTTGTCGTCAAATTCAGTCGCAACGTTGACCGCGTCCTGGCCCGTTAAGCCGTCGACGACCAGCAGGGTTTCACGCGGGGTGGCGATGTCGCGCACCTCTGCGGCCTGGGCGATCAATTCCTGATCGATATGTAACCGTCCGGCGGTGTCGAGCATATAGACGTCATAGCCGCCCAATGTGGCTTGCTGTTTGGCTCGTTTGGCGATCTGTACCGGGTTTTCGCCGGGCACAATCGGCAGGGTGTCCACACCGATCTGGGTGCCAAGGACAGCCAGCTGCTCCATTGCCGCCGGTCGGTTGGTGTCGAGCGAGGCCATCAGCACACGTTTTTTTTGCGTGTCGGTCAGGCGCTTGGCGAGTTTTGCGGTGGTTGTAGTTTTACCCGATCCTTGCAGGCCCACCATCAGGATGGGGGCAGGTGGGTTGTCGATCTTCAGCGAGCCAGCATTTGCATCTTCACCAGACAGGAAGTGCACAAGTTCGTCGTGCACAATCTTGACGACCTGCTGGCCTGGCGTGACCGATTTTGTCACCGCTTGGCCGGTGGCCTTTTCCTGCACGGCTTTGACAAAGTCGCGCACAACTGGCAGCGAGACGTCTGCCTCTAACAAGGCAACGCGGACCTCCCGCAGGGCGGTTTTTACATCATCGTCGTTCAGTGCACCTTGGCGGGTGAGGCGATCAAAGACGCCCGAGAGCCGGTCTGACAGCGATTCAAACATGCTAAGGCGTCCTTTCTTTGCCGTTTCACCTAATGTGGGAAGCGATTGGCCAAACGACAAACGCACCGGTGGGCGTAACACGCTGACCGGTGGCGATCCTGAGACCGGAAGTTTCCCACTTCCTTTGGATGCCTGGCGTTTAGAGTTGCAGGCGGAGGGTGTCAAGTGTGGGGGAGGCACAGGGGCGCTGCCCCTCGTCGCTGGCGCGCCTCACCCCGGGATATTTTTGGCCCAAAGAAGTTTGGACCCGTCGAGCTTGTATTCAAGCGTGTGGCCGTTACGGCGGACAGGGTCGATCCAGGCTTTCATCGCGCCGGGTGCGAAAGAGCTGTTCATCGGTGCGTTGATAACCAGCGTGTAGGCGGCTTTCAGTTCGGCAATCGTCGCTGTCAGTGATACGGGAGGAGGCGCTGTGTTTTTACTTAGTATGGGTCATTTAGCGGTTCCGATTATTTCAGTTTCCCGACACGTCAGGCGGCCAGGTCAATTGCGGCAGGGCCTAACTGTGGAATGGATCGTTTGGGTGGATGGGCGCCTGGGCACGCCAACTGGCCAAAGTTGTGCATTTAAATCTCGAATAAAACAGTTCTAGGCGAGGACTTTGCCCGGATTACAAATGCCTGCTGGGTCGAAAGCCGTTTTGATCCGTTCCATAAGCACGCGTTTTCCGGGATCGCCATAGGTGGACAGCACCGCTGCCTTTTCCGTGCCGATGCCGTGTTCGGCAGAAAAGGCGCCACCGCGGGCTTTGATGCCGTCAAAAATCGCTGGCTTTACCGCGTTGGCGAGCGCGTTGCTAAAGGGTTCCGGATAGCCCACCGTAATGTGCAGGTTGCCGTCCCCAAGATGCGCAATAGCCACCGCGTCAAGCCGGTCGTCTATCGCAATCACCCGTTGGCGCATCTGCGCCACGTAGTCGTCCAACTCGGCCAGTGGGACGGACACGTCAAACCATAGCGAATGAGGGTGGCGACGTGAGATCGCAAAACTGTCTTCGCGGATACGCCATAGGTCGTTGGCCTGGCTCTGACTTGCCGCCAAAGTTATATCAAGTACCGCACCGGTTTCCAGATCCGCTTCCGTATGGGCAAAAAGCGCCTCATCAACGGGATCGCCCACCAGTTCGAGCAGAAGGTAAAGCCCGGCGCCATCGACAATCCGATCGCCCTGATCGTTGAGTTCGGCGGTCAGCTCAAAATAGCCCGGCCACATCGCCTCTGCCCGCAGGACGGTCAGGTCGGTGGCCTTTTGCAGTCGGTGAAAGATCGCGAGTGCGGCCAGCGCGTCGTGGGCGGCGATAAGGGCCGTCTCACTTGGCGGCGGAGCAGGGACCAGCTGCAGGCAAGCGGTTGTGACCAGCCCAAGCGTACCTTCCGCCCCGATCAGCAGTTGCTTGATGTCATAGCCTTCGTTGCATTTGCGCACACGCGACAGGTCCGACATCAGCGTGCCGTCTGGCATCACTGCCTCCAACCCTAACACACGTTGGCGCATCTGGCCGTTGCGAAATGCCTCCATCCCGCCCGCGTTGGTGGAGATCATGCCGCCGATCATGCAGCTGTCCCGTGCGCCCAGGTCAATGCCTAGCGACAAGCCGTGTTGCCGGGCCGAACTTTCGGCCTGCGCCAGTGTAACGTTGGAAGATAACAGGGCGGTACTGGACACCGGGTCAACGTCGATCTGCCGTGCCAGCCGATGGGTCAGTAACAGAACTGCCCGGTTGTGGCCTGCCGCGCCGCCGGCCAAACCGGTCCGCCCACCTTGGGGTACAACCGGGGTTCCGGTCTTAGTGGCCCAGCGGAAAAGAGCCTGCGCCTCCGACGCATCAGCAGGGGCCACGCCACAAACGCCGTGGCCGTTTTCCGGCACCACGCCGGGATCGCGCAAGTCCAGTTTTTCGGGCGGGATCACAGCCGCGTCGCCCAGCAGATCGGTCAGTTCAGCAATAATGTTCATACCTACCACCCTATCCGGGCAGTGGGCGCGTGCAAGAGTGATTGCACCCGACAGGTCGGGGGTACTACATGCGCCCATGACGTTTTCCCCAACGGTCCTCGGTCACCTGGCAATGTTGGCCTTTTCGCTGTTTATCGCGGGGTCATTCAGCTTTGGCACGCGTATTGCCGGTGACATGGGGCCGGTGGCCCTGATGGCTTTGCGCTTTGCCTTGGCAGGTGTGCTGGTAGGCGCGCTGGTGGCCCTGGGTCCAGGTGTGCGCCGGGCGGACCTGCGGGCGCCCTGGCGCTATCTGGTGATAGGCGGGCTTTTTGCGTTTTACTTCGTGATGATGTTTGAAGGCTTCAAAACGGCGGCCCCGGTAAGTGCTGCGGCAGTCTTTACGCTGATCCCGATCATGACGGCTGTGTTCGGTTGGTGGTTTCTGGGCCAACGTACCACGCTTTGGATGGCGCTGGCACTTGCCATCGGTGCCATGGGCGCGGTTTGGGTGATCTTTCGCGGTGATCTGGACGCCGCTTTGCGGTTCGACATCGGGCGGGGGGAGGCAATCTATTTCATCGGGTGCATCGCCCATGCGGCATACACCCCGCTTATCCGAAGGCTCAATTGGGGATCACCGCCCCTGACATTCACCTTTGGCATGATATTGGCCGCGTTGGTGATGTTGTTGGCGCTGTCAGCGTCGGACCTTTTGTCTACGGATTTCACGGCTCTCAGCCCGTTTTTCTGGGTCAGCCTCGCCTACCTTGCCGTATTTGCCAGCGCGGCGGCGTTTTTCCTTTTGCAGTTTGCAAGTCTGCATCTGCCAAGCGCCAAGGTCATGGCGTACACATACCTTACACCCACCTGGGTCATCTTGTGGGAGGCCGTTTTCGGCGCTTCTTTGCCGGAACCCGTTGTTTGGGTTGGCGTGGCGGTGACAGCTGTCGCGCTTTTGATGTTGTTGCGACGCGAAGACGCTTGACGCGGCACCGATGCCGACTGAGGGTGCAGACGTCTCTCCACAAGGATCCCCATGCGCCTCTTTGTTCTTCTGATTGCGGCGGTTTTGCAGTCGGCATGCAACACGGGTCAAACTGTCAGTTTTAAAAAGCTGCAGCCCGAGGTGATCCGTCCCGGATTGACGGCCGCCCAGATCGGTCGCGTGGCGCCCGTGCCAAACGGCCTTCGCAAGGTTTGGCAGTACAGGGGTGGGCAGGCGTTTGACACGTTCCGCCCACAACTTGATGTGCGTCTGCGCACTGCGGGCAACGGTGTAGCCTGGCGCGGTAACTTCAAATTCCGAATTCCCGGTGCAAACGTGCGCGAAATCGCCCGCCAGATTGAGGCCGTGACCGGACGCAAGGCGCCAATTGAAGGCAACTTCGCCCTTTTGCCGGTGGCGATGTCTTCTGACCGCAAAGGCCGGATCACCAGTTTTCAGTTTCTGCGCGAAAAGGTCACCTACGCGCCTCATGACTGTCAAAACGTGGTTGGAAAATGCAAATCGCTTTGGCGGGACGGCAACGGCCAAACCCGGCATGTGATCGTGGAAACGCGCGAAGAAGGCGGGCGGTGGTTTGCAACGGTTCGGCTGGATCCTGCGCGCAACCTCGGCAGTGCGCGTGCGATTGAACAGCGGGTTTATTCCGTGGACCGTTACGGGATCTACAAAGATGCCTCGATCATTGATCTGGAAGACGGCGAAGCACCCATTTTCATGCGGTCTTTGCAGTGAGCGGACCCGGTCTTAAACCGGGCTATCAAGCTCGTTTTCCAGATACTTTTCAAACGCATCCAAATTAACCGCTTCAAACTGGCCGAAGCTTTCCATCCAGATGCTGGCGTTTTTCATGGCATCCGGCAGCAGTTTGCACCATTTCACGCGGCCCCGCCGCTCTTGCTCGATCAGCCCCGCCGCTGCCAAAATTTGCAGATGTTTGGAAATTGCGGCCAGCGACACCTGAAACGGTTCAGCCACATCTGTGACCGCCATGTCGTCTTCCAGCAGCATCATCAGGATTTCCCGCCGCGTGGGATCGGCGAGCGCAGAAAAAACGCGGTCCAGGTCAGTGCTCATGGGGTTGCAGTATCAACGGGCAGGAGATTTCCGCAACCCGCTTGACGGTGTCGGCTTGCCCGCGTAAATGGGCGCGTCTCGGCGTGGTAGCTCAGCTGGTTAGAGCGCACGACTCATAATCGTGAGGTCGGGAGTTCAAGTCTCCCCCACGCCACCAAATACACGATACTCCGATGCTCACATGCGGCCAGGGCCCCCAGCCCAGGCGTGCGGGCGTCTTTGAACCGGGGAGGCGCACAACATGGCAGACGTGATTGATCCGCACCCCGCCAACACGCGGGCAGAGGTTTGGCCCCTTTTGCGTCTCGCTGTGCCGCTTATGATAGGCTTGGCCGCAGCGCTTTTCATCGGTGTCGTTGACACAATCATGATATCGCCGCTTGGCACGGTGCCATTGGCTGCGGCTGGGGTAACCAGTGCAGTTTTGATCATCGTGATTTCATCCCTTTGGGGGGTAATCACAGCGATTTCTGTGCAGATCAGTCAGGCCGAAGGCGCAGGTGATCCCACGCGCGTGGCCCTCGCTTTGCGCAGCGGATTGCTGCTGTGCCTGATCAGCGGCGTCATCGGTGCGGTGGTGATGCTGCTGATTTATCCCCTGCTTGGCGCCCTTGGCCAACCGGATGAGGTGTTGGCGATCCTGTTCCCCTATTGGCTTTCGATGGCGATCTGGATCGTGCCTTTTACGCTTTTTTTCGGGCTGAAGGCGCTTTTTGATGCGGTGGATTGGGTTTGGACCGGCGTCGCCTTGGCCTATCTCGGTGTGATTATTAACGTTCCCGCCAACTATATTTTCATCCATGTGCTGGAGATGGGCATCCTGGGTGCCGGGCTTGCCAGTATCCTGTCTGAATGCTGCTCTTTGGCCTGTGCGGTTCTGGTTTTGACTCGCGCAAACGGATTGGCGGCGTTTCGTCAGAAAGTTGCAGTGGCCGGCGCAGACGTCTGGGCACAGGCCAAAGACGCGCTGCCGTTGTGTCTGGGGTATGCGGGTGAAGGCGGGGCTTATGCCTTTGTGGGCCTGATGATCGGTTGGTTAGGGGCAGAGGCGCTGGCCGCCCACCAGATCGTAAACGCCATTGGCGGGCTGTTTTACATGATCCCGCTTGGCATGGCGGGGGCCGCGTCCATCCGTGTCGGACTGGCGGTTGGTGCCGGTCGGCGGGACCGGCTTCGGCCGATCCTGAAGGCGTCCTGTGCCGTGGTGACTTTCTGGCAAGCGCTCGCGGCTTGTATCTTTGTGCTGGCAGGCCGCAGCGTGGCAGAGACAATGTCGGCGGATCCGGCGGTCGTGAATTTGGCGGTCACGCTGTTTGTTATCGTGGCGCTTTTGCAAGTGGCAGACGGCATTCAAGGCGTGGCGCTTGGCGCTCTGCGGGGAATGTCGGATATGGCTTGGCCATCGGTGATCACGCTGATTGCCTACTGGCCGTTGGCGCTGCCGATAGGCTATGTGCTGGGCTTTGGTTTGGGCTACGGCGCGATTGGCATATGGCTGGGTTACACGGTTGGGCTGTTTGTAGCTGCGACCATTTTGCCTTGGCGGTTCTGGGTGTTGACCCGTTGCACCTGACAGTGGCAGGCGTCATGAATGGCCGACAGATTTGCGATCGGGGGGGCAGCCGTGCCTGAGACAAAGACCATTCTGCGTGCGCTTGCGGGCGAGACGCAGGCGGTGCCGCCAGTTTGGATGATGCGCCAGGCAGGGCGTTACTTGCCTGAATATCGCGCCACCCGCGCCCAGGCCGGGGATTTTCTGTCGCTATGCTACAACCCTGATCTGGCGACTGAAGTGACCTTGCAACCCATCCGCCGGTACGGATTTGATGCCTCAATCCTGTTTGCAGATATCCTTCTGGTGCCGCAGGCTCTGGGGGCAGAGTTATGGTTTGTCACCGGAGAAGGACCGCGTTTGTCTACTGTGACTTCAGCGGAAGATTTCGCCAAACTGTCGGGGCCGGAGGACATCCACGAAGCACTTGCCCCGATTTATCAGACGGTTGCTAATTTGAGCCGGGCTCTGCCGTCAGAGACCACGCTGATAGGATTTGCGGGCGCCCCTTGGACTGTTGCGACGTATATGATCGAGGGCCGTGGCACACCGACAAAAGAAGGCGCGCTAAGGCTACTGCGCGAAGCGCCTGAGGTGTTCGATCCTTTGATGGATTTGCTGGCGGAAGCCACAATTACCTATCTTTCCCGCCAGATTGAGGCGGGCGCAGAGGTGGTGAAGATTTTTGACAGCTGGGCAGGTAGTCTGCCCGCTGACGTCTTTGAACGTTACTGCATTACCCCCCATAAACGCATCATTGACGCATTGGGTGCAAAACATCCCGGCACGCCCGTGATCGGCTTTCCCAGGGGCGCAAGCCAGGCAGGCTACACCACCTATGCGGACACAGTAGGCGCCCAAGGGGTTGCCATCGACACAGAAACAGATGCCGGTTGGGCAGCGGCCGCCCTGCAGCCAAAGGCCTGCGTGCAAGGCAACCTGAATCAATCTTTGCTTGTCTCAGGCGGCGCTGAACTTGTCGCGCAAACCAAATCCGTGGTGGACGCTTTTCGCGGCGGGCCACATATATTCAACCTGGGCCATGGCATCACGCCGGACGCCGACCCCGACAATGTCACGCGGATGATTGAGGCGATCCGTACCTAACCATTTTCGGCGCGTCTAAACAGGCTATTGTTGACCGATGCCTGATGTACCGCGCGATTGACCGGATTTTGAACCACTGGATGAGACCATGAACCTAAACGTATACCTCGCAGGCGAGATCCACACTGATTGGCGGGCAGAGATTGAGGCCGCCTGCGCCGGGCTCGACATCACGTTCACCGCCCCGGTCACAAACCACGCGAACTCTGACGACTGCGGTGTGGAAATTCTGGGTGCAGAGGCGGACAAATTCTGGCATGATCGCAAAGGGGCTGCGATGAACGCCATGCGCACTCGCAAAGCTATCGGGGATGCGGACATCGTGGTTGTGCGCTTCGGGGATAAATACAAGCAATGGAACGCAGCCTTTGATGCGGGTCAGGCGTATGCGCTGGGCAAGTCCGTCATTGTGCTGCAACTGCCGGAACATGACCACGCGTTGAAAGAGGTTGATGCCGCCGCGCTTGCTGTGTGCCGAACATCTGCACAAGTGGCACAGACCCTTAAGTACATCCTAACCGGCGAATTGCCATGAGGGCGCTTTTACAACGGGTGACGCAAGCCAGCGTTTCCGTTGAGGGCAAAGTCATTGGTCAGTGCGGCGAAGGTTTGATGATCCTTGTCTGCGCGATGGATGGCGATACAGAGGCCAACGCCAAGAAAATGGCCGACAAAGTTGCAGCCTTGCGCATTTTCCGCGACGAAGCTGGCCGGATGAACCGGTCGATCACAGATATTGGCGGCGAGGTTCTGGTGGTGAGCCAGTTCACACTGGCCGCGGATACATCGCGGGGAAATCGCCCGGGCTTTTCCGCTGCCGCTGCGCCAGAGACGGGACAACATCTCTATCTGCAATTCGTGGCAGAGTTACGTGCCAAGCAGATTCCCACACAAACTGGTGAGTTTGGCGCGGACATGCAGGTAAGCCTGACCAACGACGGTCCGGTTACAATTTCGCTGGACTGGTAAGCTGCAAGCGCTGAACCGGAGTTTTTGGAAAACTCCGGTCAAAATTCTTCCAAAGAATTTTGGCTATCGCTTCAGGATCGACGTCCCGGCATATTCGGCAATATCACCCAACATCTCTTCAATCCGGATCAGTTGGTTGTATTTCGCCAGCCGGTCCGACCGCGCCAAGGACCCGGTTTTGATTTGCCCGCAATGCAGCGCCACTGCAAGGTCGGCAATCGTGGCGTCTTCGGTTTCACCCGACCGGTGCGACATCACCGATGTGAAGCCCGCACGGTGTGCCATGGCGACCGCGTCCATCGTCTCTGTCAGCGTGCCGATCTGGTTTACCTTTACCAGGATCGAGTTGCCGCAACCTGTTTCGATCCCTTGAGACAACCGTTTGGAGTTGGTCACAAACAAATCATCCCCGACCAACTGACAGCGGTCGCCGATCTTGTCAGTCAAGGCTTTCCACCCATCCCAATCGTCTTCTGACATCCCGTCTTCGATGCTGATGATCGGATAGGCGTCAACCATCCCCGCCAGATAGTCCGCGTTTTCTTCGGACGACAGTTTTTTGCCCTCGCCCTTCATGTCGTAAACGCCATCTTTGAAGTACTCAGTCGCGGCACAATCAAGTGCCAGCATCATGTCTTCGCCCGGCTTATAGCCAGCTTTTTCAATCGACTTCATGATGAAATCCAGCGCGTCACGCGTGCTGGACAGGTTCGGCGCAAAACCGCCCTCGTCCCCGATCCCTGTCGACAGGCCAGCCGCGCTGAGTTCTTTTTTGAGCGTGTGAAAAACCTCTGACCCCATGCGCACCGCTTCACGGACGTTGGCAGCTGCCACCGGCATGATCATGAACTCTTGAATATCAATCGGGTTGTCTGCGTGCTCTCCACCATTGATGATATTCATCATCGGCACCGGCAACAGGCGCGCGGACACGCCGCCCACATAGCGATAAAGCGACTGGTTCAGTGACAGTGCTGCTGCTTTTGCGCACGCCAGCGACACGCCCAAAATGGCATTTGCGCCCAAACGGCCTTTGTTTTCGGTCCCGTCGAGTTCAATCAGCGTTTTGTCGATCACAAGCTGCCGGGTCACATCCATGCCGAGCAGAGTTTCGGCAATTTCGCCGTTAACATGTTCCACGGCTTTCGTGACGCCTTTGCCCAGATAGCGTGCCTTGTCCCCGTCGCGCAGTTCGACCGCCTCATGGGCGCCAGTTGATGCACCAGACGGCACAGCGGCCCGCCCCCAGGTGCCGTCTTCGAGCAAAATATCGACCTCCACCGTTGGGTTGCCCCGGCTATCGAGGATTTCTCTGGCGGTGATCTCATAGATCGCGGTCATACGTTCGTCTCCGGTCTGGATGTCTGGGCGCGGATTTGCGCCAATTTTCGTTCTCGCAACAAGGTGTAAAGCCCGGCTGCGACAATCAGCGCTGTGCCCAGTAACATTCGTGGGGTCAGCACTTCGCCGAATATCACAACGGCAAGGGTGAAGGCAAAAATGATGCGGGTGTAGCGAAACGGGGCCACGGCAGACACGTCACCAAGCCGCATCGCTGCTGTTACGCAGAAATAAGCGAGCCCGCCCGACGTAACCATAAATAACAGGATCAATGCTTCGCGCAGGTTAGGTGTTGGCCAGGGCACTTGCTCGTAGGCGGTCATCATCAACCCGGCAAATACGCTAGCAACCATCGACAGAAACGCAATTTCCGCAGTATGCGCGCCTTTTGGCGCAAACCGAGTGCTCAGGTCGCGACACGACAGGGCGAGCATTCCAACAACAGCCATCAAGGTGCCAAAGGTCAGCGGATCGCCGGGGCTTGGTGCTACGATGATCAGCACACCTATCAGGCCAACCACAATCACCCCCCAGCGGCGCCAGCCCACGGCTTCGCCCAGGAAAACGGCAGCGCCCAGTGTTACGATCAATGGGGCCGCTTGCATGACCGCGCTCAATTGCGACAGGGGTATCAGTGATAGGGCGGTGATTATTCCGATGGTGCCAACAATTTCTGACAGGTTGCGCGCCATGATGCCGGGATGGCGCCACAGCGAAGTGAACAGCGGGCGGCCCTGGGATCGCAAAAGCAGGGCAAAGATCATGGCCCCGCCGGCCCCAAGGACCGTCAGGATCTGACCGGTCGGAAGCGTCTTTGCCGCCAGTTTGACCATACTGTCAGCGGTGGCAAAGGCCGCCATGGCGAGCGTCATAAACCCGATGCCGCGTAATGTATCGGTCACGTTTTTTTCGGAACCCCGTATAGCTCCAGCCGGTGGCCTTTGAGCGAATAGCCGAGTTTGGCTGCGATTTTTTCTTGCAAGGCTTCGATGTCGGGGTCGACAAACTCGATCACCTGGCCGGTCTGCAGATCAATCAGATGATCGTGGTGATCGCGTTCAGCATCTTCATACCGCGCACGCCCGTCCCCAAATTCATGGCGTTCCAGAATGCCTGCTTCTTCAAACAGTTTCACCGTGCGGTAGACAGTCGCGATGGATATTTTGGGGTCCAGCGCCACGGCACGGCCATACAGTTCTTCCACATCAGGGTGGTCTGCACTGTCTTCCAACACCTGAGCAATTACGCGGCGTTGTTCTGTCATGCGCAGGCCCTGCGCCTCACAGCGCTCTATGATGGTGGGTGGTGCCATAAGCGGCGTTTTAACGGGTAGGGCCGGGGTGGCAAGGGGTCGTTGGATCCGGCCTTCTGTCTCAGAAGCAGCAATTTGCCGGACGTTGACGGACTGGATTAATTTTGTGCCTGACGCTTGTGTGTTGCCGGTTGCCGCTGCTTCTGCCAACCTTTGTCCATGCGCGTGATATCAATCCTGTTTTATTTCATCGGCTTCTTTGGACTAGCAGCATGGGCCGTAGGGTACGTCTACATTTCCGCCCTGGCCTGCGCTTTTGGCAACCCGAACAACACCTGCCGGGCAAAAATGCCATGGGAGCTGGGGCTGGAAGATTTCACTGGTCTGGTGATTATCCCTGCGGTGTTGGTGGGGCTAACGTTCCTGATTGCCGTGCTCGCCGGACGAGCGGCCACCAAACCACGAAACTAACACCTTAAGATGTGCGCAGTGCCATCCCTGGCGATTTGTCAGATCATTTCCGGTTCGCGACCCAGGCGCCGGGCCAGAGGTGCGATTGTCAGGCCCTGGATGATGATCGAGAACAGCACAACCACATAGGTCATTGTCAGCATCAACGGTTTCCATTCGCTGTCAGGCAGGCTCAGGACCAGCGCGACCGAGATCCCGCCTTTCAACCCGCCCCAGGTCATGATCGGGATCACACCTGCGCTAAACGTACGGAATGGCGACAAAAGCGTGATTGGGACGGCCACAGCCGCGAACCGGGCCGCCAGCGCCACGGCAATGGCCAAAGCCCCGCCAAGGGCTGCGTCAATTGAAAAGGCTACGGCAAAGACCTCCACCCCGATCAGCAAAAAGAGGATGGCGTTCAGGATTTCGTCGATCAGCTTCCAGAACCCGTCGAGGTAGTCGCGGGTCAACTCGCTCATCCCGTATTTCATGCCCACATCACCGATGAAAAGCCCTGCGACAACAGCCATGATTGGCCCCGACATATGCAGTGCGACGGCCAGTTGGTAGCCGCCGAAGGCAAGGCCGAGGCTTAAAAGAACCTCCAGCGCGTAATCGTCGATCCGACGCATCAGCCGAAAAGTCAGATAGCCGAGGACTGCGCCCAAAAGCGCACCGCCGAGCGCCTCTTGCGCGAACAGGATCGCAGCATCGCTGACCCCGCTGGCGTGGTGTTTGTCGCCGGGAAACGCCAGTCCCACCAGCACCAGAAACACCACGTAAGCTACGCCGTCATTGAAAAGGCTTTCGCCTGCGATCTTGGTTTCCAGGCTTTTGCGCAGGTTTGCCTCCCGCAGGACGCCCAGGACCGCCACCGGGTCCGTAGGTGAGATCAGCGCCCCAAAGACCAACGCCACCAAAAGCGGCATGGACAGCCACCACCAAAAGAACCCGCCGATGATGGCCGTGGACAGGCCGACGCCAATGGTTGCCATCAAGGCCACAACCAGCGCCTGTTCGCGCAGATCGCCCATTTTTACATGTAGGGCGCCAGCAAATAAAAGGAGGCCTAACATACCCTCCAACAGGGCTTCGGAAAATTCGATGTCGAGCACGAAGCTGCGCACAGCGGTTTCAATGCCGAGACCGGGCATCACAAAGTTCAGCGCCATGATGCACAAGGATGCAATGAGCGACACAACGAGAATGCCGATGGCAGATGGTAATCGGAAAAAGAGATAGTTCACTGCTCCGAAGAGGCCCGCAAGCACGATCAAAAGAGAGGCGATTTGCAAGGCGTTCATGGGCGATATCCTTAATCTGCAGATGTGGGGATAACACCGTGTGCTGGGGTCTGGCAATTGCCGTGGCACGGCCCTAGGGTCAGCGCGAAACGGCGGGAGGGCCCATGCGGAAAGACCGGATAGATGTGCTGGGCGCGGGGCTTTTGGTTGGCGTGTCGTTCCTATTGGGGCTGAACCAGGTCTTGATCAAGCTGGTGGCGGAGGGCTTAGCGCCGATGATGCAGGCCGGGCTGCGGTCGGCCATTGCTGTGGTGCCGGTTCTGATCCTGGCGCTTATCCTGCGCCGCCGCCTGAGCCTGACTGACGGCAGCTTGCCCTGGGGCATTCTGACGGGTGTGTTTTTCGCCGTCGAGTTTGTAATGCTCTTTGCCGCGCTCGATTATTCTAGTGTCGGCAGGGTGAGCGTCCTGTTCTATACAATGCCGGTCTGGATGACCGTGGCCGCCCATTTCTTGATCCCGGGGGAGCGGATCACGCCGATGCGCGCGCTGGGCCTGGCCCTGGCTGTCGGCGGCGTTGCGGTTGCGATGATCGGGCGTACTGGTGGTGAAAACGAACTGCTGGGTGATATCCTGTGTCTGCTTGCGGCAATGATCTGGGCGGGCATCGGCCTGATCGCGCGACTAACGCCGATGAACCGGTCCGTGCCAGAGATGCAATTGCTGTACCAATTGGTGGTCTCTGCCGTGATCCTGGTGCCATTTGCCTATGTGCTGGGCGACCAAGTGCGTGACTTCCAGCCGATCCATGGCGGGATCTTGTTGTTCCAAGCCTGCGTCGTAGTCGCGGCAGGGTTTCTGACGTGGTTCTGGGTTCTGTCGGTCTATCCAAGTTCTGACATGGCCAGCTTCAGTTTTCTGGCCCCTGTCTTTGGCGTGCTTTGCGGTTGGCTGATGCTGGGTGAGCCGTTGACGGGCAGCGTCATGGGGGCCTTGGTTCTGGTCAGCGCGGGCATCGTATTGATCAATCGCAAGCCAAAAGGAGCGGCTGCGCCGCACGCCGAATAGTCGCTTCGCTCCGGATTTAGGGGGCGCTGCCCCCGGCTTCGCCGCCCCCGGGATATTTAGGAACAAAGGAAGCAGGGTGGCGCATTTGCGTCAGGCTGGGCGCCTTTGGCATCGGGTGCTGGTAATTTTTTAGGTTCGTGGTAGGATTTGCAGATCGACGGACGCCCGAACAATGAGGCGCCGCGAAGAGTTGGGCGAGCAGGTACAGGCGCGTACATGACAGAGATGGTGTTTGGGACCCAGGCGGCCAAGCCGGGGGAGCCGATTTTGCCGAAGTGGTGGCGGACCGTGGACCGCCTGACCCTTGGTGCGATCATCGGGCTGTTTCTTGTGGGGCTTTTGCTGGGGCTTGCGGCCTCTGTCCCGCTGGCGGAGCGCAACGGTCTGCCGCAATTCTACTACGTCAAAAAGCAGTTGTTCTTTGGGTCTATCGCCCTGATGACGATGGTCTTTTGTTCCATGCTCAGCCCTAAGATGGTTCGCAGGCTTGGGGTGTTCGGCTTTGTTTGTTGCATATTCGCCCTACTAGCACTGCCGTTTATTGGCACTGACTTTGGCAAGGGCGCCGTGCGCTGGATCAGCCTTGGGTTTGCGTCGGTTCAGCCCAGTGAATTTCTGAAGCCCGGTTTTATCGTCTTTTCTGCCTGGTTGATTGCCGCAAGTTTTGAGGTTGGTGGCCCGCCTGGCAAGCGCATGTCGTTTGCGATAACCGTTGCGATTGCCTTTGTGCTGGCTTTGCAGCCTGACTTTGGTCAGGCCAGCCTGATCGTGGCGACCTGGGGGGTGATGTATTTTGTGGCGGGTGCACCGATGGTCCTGCTTGCCGGAATGGCAGGCGGGGTGATTACAGCAGGTTTTGTGGCGTACCAGAACTCCGAACACTTTGCCCGGCGGATTGACGGGTACCTGAACCCAGAGATCGATCCGCGTACGCAGCTTGGGTACGCAACAGACGCCATTCGCGAAGGCGGTTTTTTTGGCGTTGGCGTGGGTGAGGGGCGCGTGAAATGGAGCCTGCCGGACGCCCACACTGATTTCATCATTGCCGTTGCGGCTGAAGAATACGGTCTCGTGCTGGTGCTTATGATCATCGGGCTTTTTATGCTGATCACGGTGCGATCGTTCCTGCGGCTGATCCAGGAACGCGACCCGTTCATCCGGTTCGCCGGGACCGGGCTTGCGGCGCTTTTTGGCATGCAGGCGTTGATCAACATGGGTGTCGCCGTGCGGCTTTTGCCAGCCAAGGGCATGACGTTGCCGTTTGTGTCGTACGGCGGGTCGTCGCTGGTGGCAGCGGGGATCGGTTTAGGCTTTCTACTGGCCTTTACGCGCACCAGACCCCAAGGCGATTTGTCAGATGTCTTTGGCGCAGGCATGCGAGGGATGAGCGATGGGCGATAAGCTATTGGTCATTGCCGCCGGAGGCACCGGTGGGCATATGTTCCCGGCGCAATCCCTGGCAGAAGAGATGTTACGCCGCGAGTGGCGCGTGAAACTGTCCACCGATCCACGCGGTGCGCGCTATACCGGGGGGTTCCCGGACGAGGTGCAGGTGGAGGTTGTGAACTCAGCCACATTCGCGCGCGGTGGGATACGGGCCAAAGTTATGGCGCCTTTGCAAATAGCGGGCGGCACGGCCAGTGCCTGGGCTGCCATGGGGCGTGACCGCCCGGCGGTCGTAGCGGGTTTCGGTGGCTATCCGGCGATCCCGGCCATGGCGGCGGCAGGTCTGCGCGGTGTGCCGCGTATTATTCATGAACAAAACGGCGTGCTTGGGCGGGTCAATCAGCTCTTTGCCAAGCGGGTCAATCGCGTGGCCTGTGGCACTTGGCCGACGGAATTGCCGGACGGCGTGGACGGTGTGCATGTGGGCAACCCGGTGCGCGGCGTGGTCCTGGCACGCGCAGGTGCTGCCTATATCCCGCCCGGCGATTACCCGATGTCGATCCTTGCTTTTGGCGGCAGTCAGGGCGCCAGCATCGTGGCGCAAATGGTGCCAGCCGCTTTGGCGTTGCTGCCAGAAACCTTACGCAAGCACATTCGGGTATCCTGTCAGGCCCGTGACGCAGACCATGACGCCACCGTGGCGGCTTTTGAAGCCGCCGGAATTCCCGCTGACGTGCAGCCATTTTTCGCAGACATCCCTGAACGGATGGCTGAGGCGCAGTTGGTAATTTGCCGGTCTGGCGCGTCGTCCGTGGCCGACCTTTCAATTATCGGGCGCCCGTCGATCCTGATCCCGCTGGCGGCAGCGATTAGGGATGAGCAGACGGCGAATGCCCAGGGATTGGCCTCTGCCGGTGCCGCGATTGTCATGCCGGAGGCAGATCTGACCCCTGACACGCTGGCCAAACACATTGAAACGGTGCTGTCGGACAGCAATGGCGCATTGCAAATGTCAACTACCGCGCTGAGCCAGGGCAAACCCGATGCGGCCCGGGATCTGGCTGATATGGTAGAGGAGTTGGCGGTATGAGTGCAGCAACCAAACTGCCGGGGGAACTCGGCGCGATCCACTTTGTCGGCATCGGTGGGATCGGCATGTCAGGCATTGCGGAAGTTTTGCTGAACCATGGGTATTCTGTGCAGGGCTCTGATCTGCGGCCGTCCAAGATCACCGACCGACTGGCCGACATGGGCGCGCGGATATCTTTCCCGCAGTTGGCCGAAAACCTGGAAGACGCCGAAGTGGTTGTGATCTCCAGCGCTATCAAGCCGGGCAACCCAGAACTCGATAGCGCGCGTGCGCGCGGCCTTCCGGTGGTGCGCCGGGCAGAGATGTTGGCCGAACTGATGCGATTGAAGTCCAATGTGGCCATTGCAGGGACGCACGGCAAAACCACCACGACAACCATGGTTTCTACTTTGCTGGACGCAGGCGGGATCGACCCGACGGTTATCAACGGGGGCATCATCCATGCCTACGGGTCCAACGCGCGGATGGGGCAGGGCGAATGGATGGTGGTGGAGGCCGATGAAAGCGACGGCACCTTCAACCGTTTGCCTGCCACAATCGCTGTGGTGACCAATATCGACCCTGAACATATGGAACATTACGGCACGTTTGATGCGCTGCGGGACGCATTCTACACGTTTGTTTCGAACATTCCATTCTATGGCGTTGCAATCTGCAACACCGACCACCCGGAGGTGCAGTCCCTGGTCGGGCGCCTGAATGATCGCCGTGTGATCACCTATGGCTTCAACAAGCAGGCGGATGTGCGCGCAGAAAACCTGCGCTACGCCAAAGGGGTCGCCCATTTTGACGTGATCTTGCAGGCAGAACAAAAGGTCATTCGCGATGTCAGCTTGCCGATGCCCGGCGACCACAATGTGTCTAACGCGCTGGCGGCGATTGCCGTGTCGCGTCACTTGGGGTTGAAGGCCGAAGAAATCCGTCAGGCACTGGAAAACTTCGGCGGTGTTAACAGGCGCTTTACCCGTGTGGGCGAAGTTCGCGGTGTGACAATTATTGACGATTACGCCCACCATCCGGTGGAAATTTCAGCTGTGCTGTCCGCTGCGAAACAGGCTACGGATGGGCGGGTGGTCGCTGTGCACCAGCCGCACAGATACTCTCGGTTGTCAGATTTGTTTGAGGAGTTTTGCGGCTGTTTCAATGACGCTGACGTGGTGGGTATCACAAATGTCTATGCAGCGGGCGAATATCCAATCGAGGGCGCAGATCGCGATGGTCTCGTGAACGGGCTGCGCGCGCACGGACACCGGGCCGCCCATTCTGTGGCGGAAGAGGCTGATCTGGCAGCGTTTTTCGACGAACACTGCCGGGAAGGCGACCTGTTGGTCTGCCTCGGCGCAGGCACAATCAGCGCCTGGGCCAATAACTTGCCGAAAGAACTGGCGTGAGCTTTGTCCAGGCGACGCTGTTTGGCGCCTTTGGCGGGTGGATCGCGGGGCTGTTGATCAGTGTATTTTGGCATGTGAAATACGCGTTACTGCTTTCCGTCGGTCTGATCGGATTGGCCGCCATCAGCTACGGTTTGGGCGCGTTGCAGGACCCGGACGGTACAAGCCTTTTGGGGTTGGGCGGCACTTTCGCCTTTGGCGCATCAGCGATTGGTATTTTGGCGGGCATCGTAACCTACTGGTTTGCAAGAATTTTTGGCACCGACTTATGATGGAATCGATCATCATACGCGGCGTTTGGGCAAAACAGGCGTTTGGCATCACTGCCGCTGGATTGAGCGCGGTGCCTGCGATGCACGGACTTCTGCCAGCGAGAGGGCATCTTTGATGGAGCCAAATCTTTACTCCGCGATTGTTCTGGCCGCGATCTGGATTGGTATGGGGACGTTTGTGGCGCTTTTGCCGCGCGCCTATCATCCCCCGTCGGCGCTTTTGCTGCTGACACTACTTGTTCCCATGCTGCCGATGCTTTGGATCGTCGGGCACCCGGTGCTTGCCCTGGGGTTTGCCGCTGGTATGGCATCCATGATGCGCTGGCCGTTTTATTACATGGGCCGCGCGCTGCTGCGATATTTCGGCATGCACATCAAACGCGATGAGATTGAGCAGAACCTGTGATACTGCCCTTGTCGCTTAACGAACCTCCGGTTATCGCAATCTTATGGCTGATCTGATCGACACTTTACCCGCCGTTCGTGGTCGCTTGACGGCGGACAAACCCATGTCCAGCGTCAGCTGGTTGCGCGTGGGTGGCCCGGTAGAGGTGATGTTTCAACCCGCCGACACCGACGACCTTGCGGCCTTTTTAAAGGCTTTGGACCCAGCCATCCCGGTCATGCCGGTGGGCGTCGGGTCGAACCTGATCATCCGCGACGGCGGATTGGATGGCGTGGTCATCAAGCTGGCCCGTGGGTTCAACAGTATTGATCCCTTACCAGATAACAGCATTCGTGCAGGCACCGCAGCATTAGATGCCCATGTGGCGATAAAGGCAGCAGAGCAGGGTACGGATCTTTCGTTTCTGCGCACAATCCCTGGCGCCATCGGCGGGGCGGTAAAGATGAATGCGGGCTGTTATGGTACGTACACGGCTGACGCTTTTGTATCAGCAGAGGCTATTGCCCGCGACGGCACCCGTTTGACCCTGACCAAAGAGGACATGGGCTTTGCTTACCGGTCCTCCACCATTCCCGACGGCGCGGTTGTCACCTCTGTCGTTTTACAGGGCACACCGGGTGATCCAGCCGCCATCAAGGCAAAAATGGAAGACGCACTGGCCAAACGCGCGGCAACCCAGCCCGTAACGGAGCGTACCTGCGGATCCACCTTCCGAAACCCTGCGGGATATTCCTCTACTGGGCAGGCTGACGACGTTCATGACCTAAAGGCCTGGAAGGTGATCGACGATGCCGGAATGCGCGGGGCAGTGCTCGGCGGTGCGCAAATGTCAGAGATGCACTCCAACTTTCTGGTCAACAAGGGTGGCGCAACTGCCGCAGATTTAGAGAATTTGGGCGAACTCGTCAGAAAAAAGGTTTTTGACCACTCGGGAATCGAATTAGAGTGGGAAATCATGCGGGTAGGCAAACCTGCATAAACCAACAAAAAAACGGGCGTAGAGCTGAAAACAGCCAAGCCCGTAAGACGAGGCGGGCGATGTCGAGCAGGGCATTCCAACGCGTGACAGTGTTAAAAGGCGGGCCATCGGCGGAACGAGAGGTATCTCTGGCCACCGGGGCGGAAGCCAGCAAAGCACTTATCGCGGCAGGATATGAAGTTACCGAATTGGATGCAGGTGTTGACCTGATGTCCGATTTGCGTGCGACCAATCCCGATGTTGTCTTTAATGCGCTGCATGGACGCTGGGGCGAAGACGGTTGCGTCCAGGGCATTCTGGAATGGATGCAAATCCCCTATACCCATTCCGGCGTTTATGCCTCTGCCCTTGCAATGGACAAGGTGCGCGCAAAACTTGCATTCGACGCAGCCGGATTGCCCGTAGCAGAAAGCCTGCTGACCAGCCGCGAAGATGCGTCTGCGGCGCACCCAATGCAGCCGCCGTATGTGATCAAACCATACAACGAAGGGTCGTCGGTGGGCGTCTACCTTGTAGACGAAAACGCCAACGGACCCGCGCGGCTCGACACTGATATGCCCGACGTGGTCATGGTAGAAGCCTTCGCGCCGGGCCGCGAAATGACAACCACCGTTATGGGTGACCGCGCGCTCGGCGTGACCGACATCCTGACAGACGGCTGGTATGACTACGACGCAAAATACAAAACCGGCGGATCGCGCCATGTGATCCCGGCAGACATTCCAAAAGATGTGGAAGACGTCTGCCTCGATTACGCACTGCGGGCCCATAATGCGCTCGCGTGTCGCGGCGTGACACGTACCGATTTCCGCTGGGATGAAAGCAAAGGCGTCGACGGGCTGATCATACTGGAGGTCAACACCCAACCGGGCCTGACACCCACATCCCTTGCACCCGAACAAGCCGCGCACATCGGCATGGATTTCAGCGCCTTCTGCGCATGGATGGTGGAGGATGCATCGTGTCATCGGTAGACCCCACCGGACGGGATTATTCGCCAAGCAGGACAAAGTACCGGATTGAGCGCATTTGGCTGACCCCGATCTACCGCAGCCTGATCCGCACCGGCGTGCCTTTGGCCATTGTCGTCGCCCTTTGCACCGCGCACTTCTCAAAGCCCGAAACCCAAGCGGCCTTGGCCAAGTCTGTGCAAAGCGCCTGGGCCATGGTCGAAAACCGGCCTGAATTTGCCGTCAACCTGATGCGGGTGGAAGGCGGATCCGACGCCGTGGCGGAACAGGTGCGCGCAGCCCTGCCGATCACATTCCCCGAAAGCTCCATGCGGATGGATCTGGTGACGCTGAAAACCCAGATTGAGGCCGTGGACGCCGTCAAAAGCGCGGACCTGTTTCTGCGTAGTGGCGTACTGGAAGTGCGGATCGAAGAACGCACGCCCGCGATGATCTGGCGTGGTGTAGACCGCTACGAATTGGTTGATGCCACCGGCGTTCGGGCCGGCACACTTGAAACGCGCGAGGCGCACGGCCATCTGCCGCTTCTTTTAGGCCTTGGCGCCCAGGCTCACGCACCGGAAGCGCTTGAAATCATTGCCTCAGCGGGCGCCCTGCGTGGCCGCATCCGTGCCATGCGCTGGATGGGTCAGCGCCGTTGGGACGTGATGTTGGATCGTGGCCAAATCATTCAATTGCCGGTTCACAATCCCACGCCTGCCTTGGAACGGCTTGTCGCGCTGCACAAAGCCCGCGACGTGCTGAGCCGGGACGTCACCCTTGTAGACCTAAGAGACGGGCGCAGACCTGTCCTTCGCCTGTCGAGCGCCGCTGTGAACGAGCTGCTGCGCCTGCGGGCCATTGCCGATGAAGAAGAGGAAACCTGAAGTTATGACCATGCTTTACGAGACCCAACGTGCCATGCGCTCCCGGCGTCGCGCCGCCTTGCAACGAGGTGTTGTCGCTATTTTGGACGTAGGGTCTTCCAAGATTGCCTGCATGATCCTGGCTTTTGACAGCTCGGTCCAGATGAACGCGGCAGAGGGCATGTCTGCGATCGCCAACCATGGCGCCTTCCGGGTGATCGGCGTGGCCACGACACGCTCGCGCGGGGTGAGGTTTGGCGAAGTTGCCACCATGGAAGAAACCGAACGTGCCATTCGCACCGCCGTTCAGGCGGCGCAAAAGATGGCGGGCACACGTGTAGATCACGTGATCGCTTGTCTTTCGGGCGCGGAGCCTCGTTCGTACGGGGTTTCCGGGTCCGTAGCGCTGGAAAATGGGTCGGTGATGGAACACGATATCGGGCGGGTTCTGTCCGAATGTGACGTGCCGGATACCGGCCAGGGCCGCGATGTGGTGCACGCTATGCCGGTCAACTTTGCGCTCGACCATCGATCCGGCCTGTCCGACCCGCGCGGGCAAATTGGCAACCGGCTAAGTGTGGACATGCATCTGCTGACGATTGACCGGCTGGTTATCGAAAACCTGCTGAAATGCATCAAGCGTTGCGACCTGGAACTGGCTGGTTTTGCGTCCTCTTCTTACGTATCCGGCATCAGCGCGTTGGTAGAAGATGAACAGGAACTTGGCGGCGCCTGTGTTGACCTGGGCGGCGGCGCCACGACGGTGTCTATCTTCCTGAAAAAGCACATGATTTTCGCTGATAGCGTGCGCATGGGCGGTGATTTGGTGACCTCTGACATCAGTCAGGGTTTGCAGGTGTCCGCCAACACGGCAGAGCGGATCAAGACCTTCCACGGTGGTGTAATGGCCACCGGCATGGATGACCGCGAAATGATTGAGATTGGCGGCGACACTGGCGATTTTGACCACGATCATCGTCGCATCAGCCGGTCGGAGCTTATCGGCGTCATGCGTCCGCGCGTGGAAGAAATCTTGGAAGAGGTGCGTGCGCGCCTCGATATGGCAGGGTTCGACAATCTGCCAGGGCAACGCATCGTGTTGACCGGCGGCGGCAGCCAGATACCGGGGCTTGAAGGGCTTGCCTCGCGGATTCTTGGACAGCAGGTCCGGCTCGGGAAGCCATTACGTATCCAGGGCCTGCCGCAAGCGGCCACCGGCCCGGCTTTTGCGGCATCGGTCGGATTGGCCTTAAACGCGGCACATCCGCAAGATGAATGCTGGGATTTTGCGATCCCACCCTCGGCCCACGGCCGCCTGCCTTTGAAGCGGGCGATCCGGTGGTTCAAGGACAATTGGTAAGGCGCGGGGTCCCGGGTTGGGGTCCGACGCTAAATGTAGGGGGTAATCACCGGTAAATCGGCGCCCAAACGCTAAGTTTTGTTGAGAAATTCAACAATTTGCGTGACGGACGCGAATCGGTGGTTTAGTTTACCGAATCAGAGCAGAGGCGACCGTGGCAAACGCGGCGACATAACAAAAATACAGGCGGATCAAAAAATGACACTGAATTTGCGGATGCCCGAAATGGTAGACCTCAAGCCGCGCATCACTGTCTTCGGGATTGGTGGGGCCGGCGGGAATGCCGTGAACAACATGATCGACAAGCAACTGGACGGGGTCGACTTTGTAGTCGCCAACACCGATGCTCAGGCGCTGTCGCAATCAAAATCAACTTCCAAAGTGCAGCTGGGTGAGAAAATCACCGAAGGACTGGGCGCAGGCGCACGGCCTGCAGTTGGCGCAGCCGCTGCGGAAGAGAGCATTGAAACTATCGTCGATCACCTGGTCGGCTCGCACATGTGTTTTATCACTGCGGGCATGGGTGGCGGTACCGGCACCGGCGGTTCGCCCATCGTGGCACAAGCTGCGCGGGAACTCGGCATTCTGACCGTGGGCGTTGTGACCAAACCATTCCAATTCGAAGGCACGCGCCGCATGCGCCAGGCCGAAGAAGGGGTTGAGGCACTGCAAAAAGTGGTCGACACGCTGATCATCATTCCGAACCAGAACCTGTTCCGCATCGCTAATGAGCAGACCACATTCACCGAGGCATTTAGCCTTGCCGATGACGTGCTCTACCAAGGTGTAAAAGGTGTGACCGATCTGATGGTCCGCCCTGGCATCATCAACCTCGACTTCGCAGACATCCGGTCTGTGATGGACGAGATGGGCAAAGCCATGATGGGTACGGGCGAAGCATCGGGCGAAGATCGGGCGATCCAGGCAGCAGAGAAGGCAATTGCCAACCCGCTGCTGGACGAAATCAGCCTGCAGGGTGCGAAAGGCGTTCTCATCAACGTCACCGGCGGCAACGATCTGACACTCTTCGAACTCGACGAAGCAGCGAACCGCATCCGCGAAGAAGTGGACCCAGAGGCCAACATCATCGTTGGTTCCACAATGGACCCAGGGCTCGACAACTTCATGCGCGTCAGCGTTGTGGCCACAGGTATCGACGCGGCAGAAGGCACCGGCGAAATTCCGGTTCCACGCCGCAGCCTAAAAGCACCGCTGGAGCCACAAAAGGCGGAAGAGCCTGTGGTCGATACGGTTGAAGAAGTGACCCAGCCAGAAGCTGTGGAGGTCCCGGTCGTTGCAAAACCCATGCCGGTTGCTGCAGAGGTGGCTGCACCCGCACCAGTTCAAACCCCGGCTCCAATTCCGGCCCCGGCATCCATGGTCGAAGAACCCTCTTTGTTTGAAACCATGACAACCGAGGCCGTAACAGAAGACGGTCTGCCAGCACCTGCATATCAACCCCAAGTGGCAGAGGTGGAAACGGTTGAGGCCGTGGAAGAAGCGTTCATCGCACCGCAGGCACCAAAGGTTGGTCAACCATCGACTGAAACCATGGCCCGCTTGCAAGCAGCGGTTCAAAATCAGCCAGCAGCAGCGGCTGCGCGGCAAGAGGCACCAAGCTTCTTTGAAAGCAAGGCTCAGGCCGAAAAACCCAAGGGTTTCCGCCTGAACTCACTGATCAGCCGCATGACAGGGCATTCCGAACCCGTGCAGGAAGCCCCGGTTGAGCGGGCTTCCCCGCCGGTAAGCCACGCCGCGCACAGCAGCGAAAATGCGGATGCTGAGGCGGACGAAAACCAGGATAACATTGAAATTCCAGCATTTTTGCGGCGCCAAGCTAACTAAACTGCACAAATTTCAAGACTATGAACCGGGGCGGCAGGCAAGCACGCCCCGGTTTTCTTTCTGACTGTGTCATAAAGAGTCATAATCCGTGAATTGTTAACGGGGTTATCTATCGCTACCTACAGCGTGGGATAAAAATGAAGCTTGCTGAATGCAAAGAACGTTAAAACAACCAATTGCGCTTTCTGGTAAGGGCCTGCATTCCGGTGCAGTGGCTCACTTGCGCGTGCTTCCCGCCAGCGCTGAATACGGCATCTGGTTTCGCCGTGTTGATATTACTGACAAAGACAACCTGATCCCCGCACTTTGGGATCATGTGACCGATACCCAACTCTGCACGCGACTCAGCAACGGGGCAGGGGTAACAGTATCGACCGTTGAACATCTGATGGCCGCCTTGGCTGGGTGCGGTGTACATAACGCAATCGTTGAAGTGGACGGCCCCGAAGTGCCGATCATGGATGGATCATCGGACCCGTTTGTTGCCGCAATCCTGAAAGCTGGCGTGCAAGAATTGAACGTTTCGGTGCGGGCGATCCGCGTGCTGCGCGAAGTGTCAGTAACCCTCGACGGGGTGTCCGCGCGACTGCTGCCGTCTGACGACGTAGAGATCTCTTTTGACATCGATTTTGACGAAGATGCCATCGGCCACCAGTCCAAATCGCTGAATATGGCAAATGGCGCTTTTGTGCGAGAACTCAGCGATTGTCGCACGTTTTGCCGCCGCCGCGATGTTGAAATGATGCAAGCTGCGGGTCTGGCCCGAGGCGGTGATCTGGGCAACGCGATCGTCGTGGATGGCGGCAAAGTTCTGAACCCCGGTGGGTTTCGTCGAACAGACGAATGTGTGCGCCACAAGATGCTGGACGCGCTCGGCGATTTGGCCCTGGCAGGCGCGCCGGTCATTGCCCGCTACGAGGGTTCAAAAGCTGGTCACACCATCACAAACTTGCTGCTGCGCGAACTCTTCGCCGATCCCTCTTCGTATGAGATGATTGAGTGCACGCACACGCTGACGGACCGTTTGCCGGGTGCCCACATTTCGCCAGCCGATTTCGCGCGTATGTGATAGGTGAACTGCTGGCCGCAATGCGCCTACAGGTTCATTTTCCTCTAGAGCCTTAAGGTAAACCCTCGTATGATCCGGCAAAGTTCTGAAGGGGCAACTTCATGCGTTTGGGCGTAAGGTCATTATTGCTCTGCTGCGTTGCAGCTGGCGCGCTTGTGGCGTGCGGTCAACAAAACCGCGAAGTGGTCTCTTTAGAAGGCACCCCGCCCGAACTGATCTATGCCCAGGCAGAAGAACGGTTAAACAGCCGTCGCGGGGCCGAAGACGCCGCTGAGCTGTTTACCGAGATCGAACGCCTGTACCCTTATTCCGACTGGGCCAAACGCGCGATCATCATGTCAGCCTTCGCCTATCATCGGGCCAAGCTTTATGAGGAAAGCCGCGGCGCCGCCCAGCGGTATCTGGACTTCTATCCGACAGATGAAGACGCGGCCTATGCGCAATACCTGATTGCGCTGTCGTTTTACGACCAGATTGATGATGTGAGCCGGGACCAAGGGATCACATTCCAGGCCCTGCAGGCCCTGCGCACCACCGTTGAGCGTTATCCCGACAGCGAATATGCCTCGCCCGCGTTGTTGAAATTTGACCTCGCGCTGGACCACTTGGCAGGTAAAGAAATGGACATCGGTCGTTTCTATCTCAAACAAGGCCACTTTGGCGCGGCGATCAATCGGTTCCGAGTGGTCGTAGAAGATTTCCAGACCACAACGCACACCCCCGAAGCATTGCACCGTTTGGTGGAGGCGTATCTTTCGCTCGGTTTCGACGCAGATGCCCAGACCGCTGGCGCAATCCTCGGACACAACTTCCGGGGTACCGACTGGTACAACGACAGCTACGTCTTGCTGACCGGTCGCGGCATTTCCACGGATGAGGCCAACGATGCCAGCCAAAGCTGGCTTCGCCGCATCTGGCGTCAAGCCGTGCGGGGTCAGTGGCTTTGAGCTAGACCCGGCCTATGCTGCGCGGCCTCTTTATCCGAAATATGCTTTTGATTGATCGGCTGGACCTGGAGTTTCAACCGGGTCTTAATGTGCTTACAGGTGAAACCGGCGCAGGCAAGTCTATCCTGCTGGATTCGCTGGGTTTTGTCTTGGGTTGGCGGGGGCGTGCAGACCTTGTGCGGGACGGCGCTGATCAGGGTGAGGTGACTGCCGAATTTGATCTTTCCCCGGATCATCCTGCTATCGGTGTGATGCACGAACACGGGATCGCGGGCGAAGATAATGAACTGATCCTGCGCCGCACAAACGCGCCGGACGGCCGCAAAACTGCGTGGGTGAACGACCGCCGGGTCAGCGGTGATGTCCTGCGTTCTTTATCTGATACGCTGGTGGAACTGCACGGCCAACATGATGATCGTGGACTTCTCAACACCCGCGGCCATCGCGCGCTGCTGGATGATTTTACTGGTGCGGATACGTCCGTCGTGCGCAAGGCATGGCGCGCGCGCGCAGACGCTCATGCAACGCTCGAAGCCGCCCGAACAGCCCTTGCGGAGGCTGAAAAGGACGCAGATTTCCTCCGCCATGCCGTTGCAGAATTGCAGGAGATCTCACCAGATCCCGGCGAAGACGAAAAGCTGGACGCCGACCGCCGCCTGATGCAGGCCGCAGAACGCATCCGCGAAGACATACAACGCGCCTCCCAAGCCCTTGGGCCTGAGGCAGCGGAAGGCATGATGCATGATGCAATGCGTTGGCTGGAAGGGGCCGCAGATGGCGCCGGTTCGCATTTGGACACACCGATGGAAGCACTGGGCCGCGCCCTGACAGAATTGGGGGAAGCTCAGCGCGGGGTGGAGGATTGCCTGTCGGCACTCAGTTTCAACCCGTCGGAACTGGAGGCGGCCGAAGAACGGCTCTTTGCCATTCGCGGGCTCGCCCGCAAACACGGTGTAGCGCCAGATGACCTCGGACCGCTGGCAGCGGATATGGCGACCCGGCTCCATGCGATCGACACCGGCGCGGATCAAATCGCCGGTCTGGAAGCTGCCCGTGATGCCGCAGATCAGGCCTACAACGCGGTCGCTGCTGCTTTGTCCGAACGGCGCAAAAAGGCGGCCGCCAAACTTGACCGTGCAATGGCCAAAGAACTCGCACCTTTGAAAATGGAGCGCGCGGTTTTTGTGACGCAGGTAACGGCAGCAGATCCAGGGCCCGACGGTGCCGACACGGTGGCCTTCACCGTGGCAACCAACCCCGGCGCACCGGCGGGCCAGTTGAACAAAATAGCCAGCGGAGGGGAGCTATCGCGCTTCCTTTTGGCCCTGAAGGTCTGTCTGACCCGCCATGCGGCAGGGCTGACATTGATCTTTGACGAGATCGACAGGGGCGTAGGCGGTGCCACCGCAGACGCCGTTGGGCGCCGATTGGCAGATCTGGCAGGGCAGGGGCAGGTGTTGGTTGTGACCCACAGTCCGCAGGTTGCCGCCCAAGGCGCCCACCACTGGCAGGTGTCCAAAACGATAAACAAAGGCGTCACCCTTTCAAACGTCAGCAAACTGGATGTCACTGCACGACAGGCAGAGATCGCACGCATGCTTGCCGGAGACGTGGTTACACCAGAGGCGCAGGCAGCAGCCGCTGCTCTGCTGGAACGTTAAGCAACTGTATCAAACGGCACCCCCAAGGCCCAAAAGAGAAACCCGTTCCGCATTCTTCGGGCCAAAAATATCCCGGGGTGAGGCGCGAAGCGCCGAGGGGCAGCGCCCCTAACTACCGCTTTGCTTGTTCTGTAACCCACGCCCGCACATCAGCGCGCACTGACTGGTTGCCGCTCTTGCGCGCGGCATCAATAACCTCTTTCGCCTCAGCCAGATCGACCGAGCGCAACATCTCTTTGACCGGTCCGATAGAGGCCGGGCGCATCGACAACGCCCGCAATCCCATGGCAGCAAAACACACAGCTTCCAGCGGACGTCCCGCATCTTCACCGCAAAAGCTGACCGGTGTTCCCAAATCGAAGCACCGCTTTGAAATCATCTCAATGAACGTCAGAAAGCTGACATTCAGCGTGTCATAACGGCGGCGTACGCGTTCGTTTTCCCGATCAGCAGCAAAGAAGAACTGTTTTAAGTCATTGCCACCAATGGAAATAAAGTCACATTCTTGGAAGAACTGGTCCGGTGCGAAGGCAAGAGATGGCGTTTCCAACATGGCGCCCACCTTGATATCTGACGGCAGCGTGTGGCCCAGTTTTTCTTCGTTTTTGATGGTTTTATCGAGCATCCGACGCGCTTCACGGAACTCATCAAACTGTGCGACAAACGGGAACATCAGATGCAACGGCCGGCCATTTGCGGCGCGCATCAAGGCCTCCAGTTGCATGCGCATGATGCCTTTTCGTTCCAGTGCCACGCGGATAGCGCGCCAGCCGAGCGCGGGGTTCGGCTCATCTTCGGGTTTCAGAAAAGGCACAACCTTGTCCGACCCGATGTCGAGCGTGCGAAAGGTCACGGGTTTGCCGTGGGCGGCATCCATGACGCGGGCGTACTGCGTGGCCAAATGTTTGCGCTTCGGCATCTCGTTGCGCAGCAGGAATTGCAGTTCGGTGCGAAACAGCCCGACTCCTTCGGCGCCGGAGCTATCCAGCGACGGAAGATCCGCCATCAGGCCCGCGTTCATCATCAAGGCAACGGTCACACCGTCTTTGGTGGTGGCCGACAGATCGCGGATTTCGGCGTAACGCTCCTTGGCCTGATTGACCATTGCGATCTTGTCGTTGAACGCCGTTGCGATGTTATCGTCAGGCCGCAGGTGCGCGATACCCTGATCACCGTCCACCAGGATGGTGTCACCGTTCAGCGCCTCCCTCGTGACGTTTTCGGCATGGATCACCATCGGGATCGCCCAGGCCCGCGCAATAATTGCTGCATGGGAGCCAACCGACCCGTCTTCCAGCACAATCCCGCGCAACCGCTTGCCGTATTCCAGCAACTCGCCCGGCCCGATGTTGCGCGCCACCAGAACCGCATCGTCTGGCAGATCGCCGGTGGCGTCCGACCCCTGGCCAGTCAGGATCCGCAAAAGCCTGTTCGAGAGGTCGTCGAGGTCATGCAGGCGTTCGCGCAAATAGGGGTCCGGCACCCGTTTCATCCTCGCGCGTGTGGCCGATTGTTCCTTTTCCACAGCGACTTCTGCAGCCAGACCGCTGTCGATGGACGCCTCCAGCCGCGATCGCCAACCACGTGAGTTGGCGAACATCCGGTAGGCTTCCATCACCTCCAGCTGTTCGCTGTTCTGGTCCTTGCGGCTCGCCGACAGCATGTCGTCCACCGAAATCCGCAGTCGGTCGAGCGCTTCGCCAAGCCGGGCCTTCTCCGCCTCCGGGTCGTCGGCCACGGGATTGGTGATGACCACTTGCGGGTCGTGCAGCAACACGGAGCCACGGGCCGCGCCTTCCTGGGCGCTGCCGCCCCGGAACATGATGGCCCGTTGGTGTGGCGCGGTCATCGCCTCCCCATCGCCGATGAAGGCGCCCAACTCCTTCATTTCTGCGATCACCATGGCGACCACTTCCAGTGCATAGACCTCATCATCGTTGTAGGTCCGGCTGTCGCGGGACTGGATGACCAGAACGCCCAACATTTCGCCCAGGCGTTGGATCGGCACCCCCAGAAAGCTTGAAAACCGTTCTTCGCCGGTTTCAGGCATGTATCTGAAACCATGCTCTTTTTCGGCGGTAGACGTGTTGATATTGGCAGCTTCTTTGGCGACCCGGCCAACCAGACCTTCGCCTACCCGCATACGGGTGACGTGCACGGATTCCTTTTTCAGCCCTTCGGTGGCACACAACTCCAACGTCTGACGATCGCGCCGCAGGTAGACAGAGCATACCTCCACTCCCATGCCGTCGGACACGATCTCTGTGATGTGGTCGAGACGTTCTTGACCGCCGCCGTCCTCCGCCAGCGTGTCGCGCAGGCGGGTGAGCAGCTTTCGGCTGTTCAGATGGGTATCGGCCATGGTGTGGTCATCGTTCAGGCAGAGGCGAGGTCAAACTCATCATGCAACGCACGGACGGCAAGTTCCATGTATTTCCGGTCCACCAGGACGGAAATCTTGATCTCGGAGGTGGTGATGACCTGAATGTTCACGCCTTCCCTTGCCAGCACGTCGAACATTTTCTTGGCCACACCGGCCTGGGACCGCATGCCATTGCCCACGATAGAGATCTTGCAGACATTCTTGTCAGAGATCAGATCGCGAAAATTCAACTCACCTTGGTCGGCGGCACGCTGCATGGCCTGTTCGGCCAGCTTCACGTGATCCGTCGGGCAGGAAAACGTCATATCCGTGCGCCCGTCTTCCGAGATGTTCTGGACGATCATGTCCACGTTCACGCCGGCATCGGCCAATGGGCCGAAAATAGCTGCGGCAACGCCTGGGCGGTCGGCCACGCTGACCAAGGTCATCTTCGCCTCATCACGAGAGTACGCCACACCTTTGACCACACGCAGGTTTTCCATGATGTCCTCCTCTGAACACACATAGGTGCCCACAGTTTCTGAAATGTCTTCCTCAAAGCTCGACAGCACCCGCAGGCGCACGCGCTGGGACCGGGCCAATTCGACCGAACGGGTTTGCAGGACTTTTGCGCCAAGAGAGGCCAGTTCCAGCATTTCTTCGTAGCTGATTTTTTTCAGCTTACGCGCGTCGGTAACGATACGCGGGTCAGTTGTGTAGATGCCATCCACGTCGGTGTAGATGTCACAGCGATCCGCATTGAAAGCCGCAGCAAACGCAACTGCTGTTGTGTCCGATCCGCCGCGTCCCAGCGTGGCCAATCGGCCATCGGCCATCACCCCCTGAAACCCGGCGATCACGCAGACCTTGTTACCGGCCGCAAAAGCTGCGTTCAGGTTTTCAGGCGGGATCGCATCAATCCGCGCGGCCTCATGGTGTCCAGTGCATTGCACAGGCACCTGCCATCCCTGAAAGCTGCGCGCAGGAATGCCCATCTGTTGCAACCGCATTGCCATCAGACCGGAGGTGACATTTTCGCCGGAGGAGACAACGGCGTCATATTCCGCCCGGTCGTATATCCCATCGTCCGGCGCACTTTCGCGAACCCATCCCACAAGCTCGTTGGTTTTGCCCGACATGGCCGAGACGATCACAATCACCTCGTAGCCGTTTGCAACTTCCTGAGCCACCTTTTGCGCCGCGACCGAAATACGGTCGAGATCAGCAACGGAGGTTCCTCCGAATTTTACAACAAGTCGGGACATGAGCTTTGCGTCCAAGGGCTTAACGGTCGGAAGCGGCTTTACCGGGAAGGGCCAAGAGGGGCAAGGGGCAGGATTGTCAGTGCCGGTCCTGTGCCGGTTGCCGCGCAGCAGTCGTAACGCTTTTGGGGTATGCCATCCAAGTTGAACGAGGTGTAAAAACCCCTATTTAGGGATACAGGCGCGAGAACAGGAGCTAGAGATGAACCGTCGTCAAGCAATTGCGGGCAGTATTGCCATGGCAGCAAGTTCAACGATCGCTTCTGCATCAAGTGGTCGGTTCCATGTGCCCGCTGAGGAACATCCACACGAACTCACTTTTATGCAGTGGCCGGTGAATTTGAGCGACTATTCGGGCGACAGAACATTTCTGCGGCTCACTCAAAATACAATCGCTGACATTGCGAATACGGTCTCAGAATTTGAACCCGTTATCATTTTGGCCGCCAAGGCCGATCAGCCTGGCGCGCGCAAGAAGTTGTCAGCCAGCGTAAAGCTTTGGGACATACCCACTGACGATCTTTGGACCCGCGATTCCGGGCCGATATTTATGATCGATGGCAAAGGCGGACGTGCCATCAGCCACATTCAATTCAATGGGTGGGGGCGAAAGGCGTCAAGCCGACGCGATAGTAAAATCGCAAAGCGCGTGGCCAAACGGCTGGGGATGGATCTCAAACCCACGGGCCTTAAAGGCGAAGGTGGCAGCACCGAACAAGACGGAAAGGGCCTGTTGATTGCGCACGAAAGTTCTTGGGTGAACCGCAACCGAAATCCGGGCCAAAGTCGTTCCAATATAGAAGCTCGATTGCTGCGGGCCTATGGCGCGGATCGGGTAATCTGGGCGCCCGGTGTCAAAGGGCTCGACGTGACGGACTATCATATTGATTCACTGGCAAGGTTCACCCCAAACGGTCGCGTCTTGATGAACTTGCCCGATGATCCGATACCCGGTGAGCCGTTTCATGACGCCGCTCTGGAAACACACGACATCCTAAAGGCCGCCAGTTTGAAGATCGACGTCATCCCCGAACCCAATCGCCGCCGCGTCGCGTCTGAGGATTTCGTTGCCTCTTACGTCAACTACTACGTTTGCAACGGCGGTGTCGTCGCCCCGCAATTCGGTGATCGTGAAACGGATAAAGAGGCTCTTCGGGCCTTGCGCCGCCACTATCCCGGCCGGGAAATAGTACAGCTTAATACGGATATTTTGGGCGAAAACGGCGGCGGTATTCACTGCGCCACGCAGCAGATGCCAGCAGCATGAGGTGGCTCAAAAACAATTCAGAGTTGGTGGAGGCACTGGCAGCGGCCATAACCGCGCTGGTGGCACTGGCAGCACTCGTCGGTGTGAAACTGCAATTGGACGCGACCGATCGCTTGCAGCAGGCCCAATCGGCCCGTGATGCCTACCGGTCCCATTTGGCCCTGGCTGTGGCGCATCCGCATTTTGCGTCTCCACCTGACAGCTGTGCGCTGATGGCCGGGCCACAGGCAGTCGCTTATTACGCGTATGTGGACCACTTGCTCTACGCAGCTGAGCAGATGCTCACAACCGCAGACGGGTGGGAAGACACCTTTTGGGCCGAACTTGCGCCGCACAAAACCTATGTTTGCTCTGCGGGGGGGCTGGTTGATGATGGCGACAAGGTATTTGGCCTAATGAGCGAATACCGTGCGGCCAATTGCGCGGATGTGCCAGCCTGTCCATAGCGAAGCGGTTTTCAAACCACAGCGGCCCTTTGAACCTCGCGTACGTCTCACGGGACCCGCCCCGGACGTCGATCCAGGGCGTCGTTTCTCTAGACACCCATACACCAGCGCATAATCGCCTTTTGGACATGAAGGCGGTTTTCAGCCTCATCAAAGATCACCGAATGGGGGCCATCCATGACTTCTGACGTGGCTTCTTCTTCGCGGTGTGCGGGCAGGCAATGCATGAACAGCGCGTCGTCTTTTGCATGCGACATCAGGTTGGCATTCACCTGATAGGGACGCAGCATGTTGTGGCGGCGCTGACGGTTGGATTGATCGTCATGCATCGACACCCAGGTGTCTGCGACCACCAGATCTGCACCCTCAACCGCTTTGTAAGCGTCCCGCACAATATCGACCTGCACGCCTTCTGCCCGCGCGGCATTCACAAACACCTGTTCAGGGTCCAGTTGTTCCGGCCCGGTAAAGACGAAGTCAAATCCGAACTGCCCGGCTGCGTGTAAAAAGCTGGCACACACATTGTTGCCATCGCCGGTCCAGACAACTTTTTTGCCTTTGATCGGCCCGCGATGTTCTTCGAACGTCATCACGTCCGCCATGATCTGGCAGGGGTGCGTCCTGTCTGTCAGCCCATTGATAACCGGCACATCAGCATGTTCGGCCAGTTCCAACAGGATGGATTCGTTGAACGTGCGGATCATGATGGCGTCCACGTACCGGCTCATCACGCGGGCGGTATCTGCGATGGTCTCACCATGGCCCAACTGCATCTCGGTACCCGACAAGATCATGGACTGGCCGCCCATTTGGCGCACCCCCATGTCAAAAGAGATACGCGTGCGTGTAGATGGCTTTTCAAAGATCAGTGCCACCATGCGACCCGCAAGGGGTTGGGCGTCATCCGCCGTTCCTTTCGGACGGCCAGCGCGGGCCAGTTTCATGGCTTGGGCTTGGTCAAGCATGCCGCGAAGATGCTCTTTTTCAGTTTTGTGGATGTCGAGGAAATGGTTCATTCCGCCGATCCCACCTTGGCCGCCGCGTCGCTGAGCCGGTTGATCCCCTCGTCGATTTCCTCGGCTGTGATATTCAGCGCGGGCAAAACCCGGATCACATTGTCGCCGCCCGGCACAGTCAGGATGCCGGTTTCATATCCGGCTGCGACCACATCCACGTTGGCTACTTTGCATTTGACGCCGATCATCAGGCCTGACCCACGCACCAATTCAAATACGTCTGGATGCTCTGCCACCAGTCCTTCCAGACGCTGACGCAGATGGCCTGACACCGCAGCCACATGGTCCAGAAATCCGTCGGAGATGACCTCGTCCATCACCGCGCAGCCAACAGCGCAAGCCAGCGGGTTGCCGCCATAAGTGGACCCGTGGGTGCCAGCCACCATGCCTTGGGCCGCTTTTTCAGTGGCCAGGCACGCACCCAGCGGGAACCCGCCGCCGATACCTTTTGCTACAGCCATGATATCAGGTGTAATGCCCGCCCATTCATGGGCAAACAACTTGCCGGTCCGCCCCATGCCACATTGAATTTCGTCAAGTACCAGCAAGGTGCCGGTTTTGTCACACAAGTCGCGCAGCCCGCGAAGGAATTCGTCAGGCAGCGGGATTATCCCGCCTTCGCCCATCACCGGCTCTGCCACAATGGCGGCCACGGTGTCACCCAGCGCCGCTTCAACCGCATCCAGATCGGCAGCAGGCAGTTGTTCAAATCCCGGTAACAACGGGCCAAACCCTTTGGTCAGCTTGTCCGATCCGGCGGCAGAAATGGTCGCCATCGTCCGCCCGTGAAAACTGCCTTCAAAAGTCAGGATCTTGTGGCGTTCGGGGTGCCCTTCGGCGTCCCAGTATTTGCGCGCGCACTTGATGGCACATTCCATCGCCTCCGCGCCGGAGTTCGTGAAGAACATGGTGTCAGCAAAGGTATGTTCCACCAGTTTTTCTGCCAGCGCTTGCTGGTTTGGTACCTGATAAAGGTTTGACGTATGCCAAAGCTGCCCGGCCTGCGCCGTCAGCGCAGCCACCAGCCTAGGGTGGGCATGGCCCAAAAGCGTGACCGCGATACCGCCACCAAAATCGAGGAAACGTCGTCCATCCGCATCCACCAGCCAAGAGCCTTGGCCTTTTTCAAAAGCCATGGGCGCGCGGGAATAGGTCGGCATGATCGCAGGTATCATCGGATCGGTCCTTTAAGTTCGAAGCCCAATCCCTAAAGGGGATGTGGGGCGGGTATCAAGGGTTGAGAAAATAGAAAACGGATCGCGCGGATGCGCGGGCGGCAAGTTCAGCGACGTCGGCGTCGGAGGTTTGCGTTCGTTTCCATGGCATGCGGGATAGGGGGACAGGTTGTAAGGGTCAATAGGTTTGTCGTCTGAAAACGGTCTTGGCGCGGAACCATGGCCGCAGGCTTGACGGGAAAGCGCACTCGTACCATCTCCACCAAATGCTCGCGCTCGACACCATAGCCAAGGTCACGTTGTCCCCGTTGCTGATCCCGCAAGGTATCCGCATCCAAAAGACTGCCCTGATATTGGAAGAGCCTGCCGGACCGCGCGAAGGGCGCATAGGGCAGGGGCCCGACTTGCGGTTGTTGATCCTGGGCGACAGTTCGGCGGCGGGTGTTGGCGTGGGCCACCAGGACGATGCACTTTCAGGCCAATTATCCAAAGCACTGTCACAGGATTTTCGGGTCAATTGGCAGCTTTGGGCGAAAAATGGGGAGACCACGCGCAGCATGTTGGCCAAGCTGCAGGACAAACCAGCGACGCAGTTTGACATCGCCGTCAGCGTTCTGGGCGTGAATGACGTCACCCGAGGTCTGTCGATCCGCAATTGGCTAATGCGCCAACGCGCGATTTTTGAACGGCTGGAAGACCGGCATGGGGTGAAGGCGATATTTGTCACCGGGTTGCCCCCCATCGACAAGTTTCCCCTGCTGCCCCAGCCCATGCGCGCGATCCTTGGCGCCCAGGCGCAGCGCTATGACCGCACGTTGAAACGGATGTTGGCGCAAGATGCCAACCGCACTCACTACACGCTTGACCTGCCCGACGACCCTGCCTTGATGGCCGTCGACGGGTTCCATCCGGGGCCGCAGGTCTATGTGGCTTGGGGTGCGCAACTGGCGGACCTGATCCGCCCTGTTGCCTCAGCCTTGGCAAAGGCGTAGGCGGGACGGGCACTTAGACCGGCCCGCAAAATGCTCACCCCTGTACGGCAATCCAACCAACGCGGCATCGCGATGATGCTGGGGGCCTGTGTGTTGATTGCAGGCACCACGATCATCGCTAAATGGCTGGGCACCGGGCCAGATGCGATGCATCCGTTTCAGGTAACCGCTGGTCGTTTCTGCTTCGCCTTGGTCGCGCTTGGCGTAATGTCTGCCGTGTTGCGTCCGCGATTGACGCGACCGAACTTGCCGTTGCATGCTGTGCGCGTGCTGGCTGGCTGGTCCGGCGTGACGCTGATGTTTGCCGCCGTCACCGTGATCCCGGTGGCGGACGCCACGGCCATATCTTTCCTCAACCCGATATTTGGCATGATGCTGGCGATCCCGCTCTTGGGGGAAAAGGTGGGCCGCTGGCGCTGGCTGGCGGCCGTCATTGGTATCTGTGGCGGAGTCATCCTTTTGCGTCCCGGCCCGTCAAGCTTTGATCCCGGCGCGTTGATAGCCCTGACCGCGGCTGTGATTATGGGGCTGGAAGTGACATTGATCAAAATTCTGACAGGCCGGGAGTCGCCGATGCAGATCTTGCTGATGGCCAACACAATCGGGTCTGTGATTGCGATTACCACAGCGGCTTTTGTCTGGGTAACACCGACCGCTGAGCAGTGGGTCGCGATGGCAGTGCTGGGAGTGACCATGGTCTCGGCACAGGCGCTCTACCTGCAGGCCATGCGCGCGGCAGAGGCGTCTTTTGTGCTGCCCTTTTCGTATGCCACACTGGTGTTTGCCGCGCTTTACGACCGGCTGATCTTTGGCGCGGTGCCTGATGCGGTGTCTTACTTGGGTATCGCGGTCATTCTGGCGGGCGCGGGGCTGTTGGCATGGCGTGAAGCCCGGTTACGCTAGCCGTAAAGCCCTCACCAGCCACGGTCAGCACCCGCGACACAGTGACAATTTCCCAAGGTTGCCTACAAATGTTGTGACCTTTCAGGTTCCCCCGCTTGCAGGCCCTTCAAGCTTTAGTGTAAAACCATATGATTGCGAAATTATCGGCCAAGAGGCGAGCGAGATGTCCTGGACAGACGAACGGGTAGAACTGCTGAAAACCATGTGGGGCGAAGGCAAATCCGCTTCTCAGATTGCCAAAGAACTGGGCGGCGTCACCCGCAACGCGGTGATTGGCAAGGTGCACCGATTGGGCCTTTCGAACCGCGCCTCGCCATCGAAGGCGACCAAAGACAAACCAGCCGCCAAAGAGGCCACGCCGAAAGCGCCGCCGAAGGCTGCGAAACCCGCCGCTGCGCCTAAACGTGAGGCGGCCCAGGAAAAACCTGTGGCCAGTGTGCCTGCGCGCAAGGCGATTATCCCAGCCGGTCAGCCGCTGCCGCCGCAACCGTCCAATTCCGAGATTTCGGAGGAAGCACTGGCCAACGTGGCAGCGGTGGAAAAGAAAGCCAAAAAGCTGCGGCTGATGGAATTGACGGAAAAGACCTGCAAATGGCCCATCGGCGATCCCGCGACTGAGGATTTCTGGTTCTGCGGTTTGTCGGTTCAGCAAGGCAAACCCTACTGTGAGGCGCACACCGCCGTGGCGTTCCAGCCTATGAGTTCAAGGCGTGACCGCCGCGCCCGTTAAGAGGTCTGTGATGGACGGCACCGCCAAAGCTCCGATCCCCATCCTGCGCATCTTTGACGAACAACGTGCGCGGGATTTCTATATCGACTACCTGGGCTTTGAAGTGCGTTTCGAGTTCCGGTTTGAACCCGAGACGCCGATCTACATGGGCATCTTTATGGGCGACTGCCACCTGCATCTATCGGAACACAACGGTGACGGCACGCCGGGATCTTTTGTGCGCATCGAAGTTGATGACATTGAGGCGTTTCACGCCAAACTCGATCCCGAATACCGCTATGCGCGCCCCGGCATCCAGGACCAGCCCTGGGGTTTTCGCGAGGTGGCTATCGCTGACCCGTTTGGCAACAAGCTGATCTTTTGCGAAGACGTAATGGAAGCAGGCGCGGCAAACTCTTAACGACCTGTTGAGAATATGCGTGGCAAAGTCGCATTGCAGATTAACCTAAATTGAATACATTCGACGGGAAAGTTCGGGAACGGCAATGATCTCTTACACCCTGAAATGTGAAGACGGCCATACGTTTGAAAGCTGGTTCCAGTCAGCTGACGCGTTTGACAAGCTCCATGCCCAAGGTTTGGTGACCTGTTCTGTCTGCGGTGCATTAGGCGTGGAAAAAGCGGTCATGGCACCACGTGTCACTGCGTCGCGCGATAAAGCCGTGCCATCAGGCGCCTTGTCAAAACCTGCTTCGCCCGCCGAACAGGCCTTGGCTGAGATGCGGCGCAAGGTTGAGGCGAATTCCGAAGATGTTGGCGAGAATTTTGCCACCGAGGCCCGCGCGATCCACGAAGGTGACGCACCAGAAAGGTCGATCCGGGGTCAGGCCAAACCAGAAGAGGCGAAGTCGCTTCTCGAAGACGGCATCCCCGTGGCTCCGCTACCTTGGGCAAATCGCCGGACCAACTAGCAACGGTTCGCCAGCGTGTCGTTCTGGGCTTCTGACCAATACCAGCTTTGCGACCAAAGTCGGCGATTGAAGCGGGTTTTCAAATGTCTTTTTCTCGAAACGAATGCTGATTTATCTGGCTTTTTGATCGGCGATCATCAACAGGCCTGTCTCATGATTCAGGCATAGTGTATCCTAATACCAAAGCATCCTCCGGGCACGTCAATTGAACATCGCAACTGCACTCACTAATGCTGGTGTCACTTTCGACGAACGCTTCTTTACCATGATGTTCATCGTATTTTTGGCCGGAATTGTGCGTGGATTCGCGGGGTTTGGCTCAGCCCTATTGGCGGTACCCGCGCTCGCCGTCATCTATGGTCCTGTTCAGGCAATCGCTATTGAAGTGTTAATCGAAGTTCCCGTTTGCCTGGGGCTCCTGCCAACTGCCATCAAACACGCAGAGCGCCGTGCGATTTTGCCGATGATAGCCATGTTTATGTTGTTTGTTCCCGTTGGCGCAGTCCTTTTGACGGTAACCAACCCGGACATTGTAAAAGTGCTGATTAGCCTTTTCGTGCTCTTCGCAGTGGCATTGCTATGGCACCAGCCGCACGTAAAACGCCTAATGTCGCCAAAGGCCAACTACGTCGTCGGAGCGTTATCCGGCACAACTCAAGGTCTCACGGGCATGGCTGGCCCGCTCTTTGCGACGGCTCTTATAGCGCGCGGTGACGACAGCATCCGAACGCGTGCCAATATCAGCAGCCTGGCCTGCGCCATCATCTTTTTTTCGGTCATCAGCTATGGGGCCGTTGGACTGATCACCACCAAAATCGCCTTGTATGCCCTCCTCGCCAGTCCCGGGATACTCCTCGGCGTTTGGATCGGCTCCCGACTATTCCACAACTACGGAGGCTTGAAACTGCGAGTGATCATACTCTGGTTCCTGGCATCCATAGCCGTTTTCACGTTGTTTGATACGCTGGGATAAGCCAGCGAGCTCAAGGGTAGTAGTTTGATGGCCTTTTTGCAGACAAACCCGTCTTTTTAGCTTTGACTTTAAGCTTTATCTTTCACCTGCCAGTTTACCCGTCGCAACGACAGTTTCGAAATATTCGACCTTCAAGTCGAAAGACTTGAGGAGTTTCTGTGTACTTGGTTTGACAACCGCATCATCGAAATTGCCCTTCTCGAAATGCCCTGCAGCATTGAGGTCGGACCAAAGGCTTGTGACCACCAGCTCGTTTTGTTGACCTTTGACTTTAATTGCGAGTGCAGCCCCTAAATGTCCGGGCAATTTTGCCATTTCTGCGAACGTCGTCCGACTGAGGTGGTCTGCATATTTCTCCAAGACATCATCTGTTCCTGCTACAGCTCGCCACCAACGGATAATCATGTTGTCCTCGCTCGATTTTATCATCAGCACCCAAAAGTAAGTCATGCCTGTTTTCAAGAGCCGAAAAGCAAAACAGGGCTCAAAGCGGACGGCTACCGCAGGTGCGACTTTGCAAAAGGCGCCTGTAAAAATTTGCCGCTGGTCGTTGGTTCGGTTCTACTGATTTTCTAGTTGCGGGCTTGGCGGTCATTTGGACCAATTTTTCGCGTCGACGATCAGCTGGCCGCCTGCGTAAGATTCCCAGCATCCAGGTAACTTTTGGGTTTGATGAGGCTACTTGCTGTCTTTTGCAGGGTAAAAACATAAGTCACCGCCCTGTGCACTCCTCTCCTGGAAACAATCCGACATCCCTTTTCCCTAACCGTGGCACGACGGCCATAGTCTGTGTGCATGCGTCGCAAAAATACCCCGCGGTTGCCTCAATTGCCCAAAAAACTTCATGAAATCAACACAATGGTACGAAATTAAGAAACAATCGAGCAATAAGTAGGGCAGTGTTTCCAATGCGTATGTTAATCTGGGGAGGCTTGGCCTCCGCGTTCCTGGCGGCAAATCCGCTGGATATTCCCGGTCTTCCAAACGGTCTGGCGGCCTTTACCGGGGGCACGTCAATTTCAGACGGTGGTTCCAAATGGGCGTCAGCCCGGTCGAGCTTCAGCGGTTTCGCAAACGTCTCATCCTGGGGCGGGCCGAAAGTCCGGTCGTTGTCACGCGGCTCAACCAGCGGATCGGTGCATTCCATCGTTTCCGCATCTGAAGCCGAGTTGGCCCGAAAACGCGGGCTGAGCAGCTCCGGCGCAAAATTTGTCAGCCACTAGGCGCTGATCTACGTCCCCGTTGGACTGATGTCTGGCGGGGCTGATCGTTAGGTGAAGATCCCGCGACACACCGCGCGGAAACTTCCTGCCGCCTCTGGCAAGGTTGCACCCTTGCGGGATGCTATAACCAACCCGGCGCGCCTTGCGTCGCGGGGCAGGGGGCGTGTCACCAGCGCATGGCCGTCATAGCTTTGCCGGGTTGCGGGTTTTGTGGCCATAATCGCGTACCCTAACCTTTGGCCGACCAGTCCGCGCACCAGCTCAAAGCTGGGACAATGGAATTTCACATGCGGGCTTAGGCCGCGTTCTGCAAACAGTGACAGCACATAGTCGCTGGTCGGCGGTGCCTCCAACAATATCATCGGCGCGTCGGCAAGCTTTTCCATGCTCAGGTCCGGGTCCTCCGCCAGCGGATGATCTTCTGCCAACAGGATGTGCGGGACAAGTTCTGCCAATGGCTCTGCCTCGATATCGTCCGGCAGATCAAAGTCGTACATCAACGCCAAATCCACCTCGCCGGCGCGGACACTCTCGATCAGGCGGCGGTGGTCCCCTTCGGTAAGGCGCACGTCCGTGGCGTCGTCGCGGGCGAACCGTTCTACGATCTTGGGGATGAAAAACGGCGCGAAAGTGTGAAAACACCCGATGCGCAAGGCCGGATCAATTGCAGCAGTGGAGAAAGAGGTAACCGGGTCGATCCGAACAGCCCGGCCATAGGCACGATTGGCATAGATCAGGGGCGTGCCGCGCGCGGCCGTGAAAATATCCACCACTTCCCCCACAAAGACATGGTGGGTGCCTACCAGTTCTTTGGATACCAGCCGACAATCAAAGGCAACCAGCGGGTCTACCACACGGGGTGCGCCGCTTTGCATCTGTTCCCATTCGGCGCATTCGAATTTGTCTGCGAACTGCTCCTTAAAGCGCCCGGCGAAGGTGTCAGAGATGAAAGATTGATCGTCGCGCAGCAGGTTCACGCAGAACACGCCGTTTTGTGCGATCTTTGGCGCGGCCTCCGACGTGTGGTGTACGCAGACAAGCAGCGTGGGTCGCGGGGTGTCTGCGGAAACGCTGGTCATGGCCGAAACGGTCACACCTGCGCGTCCAGATGTGCCGTCGGTCGTGACAATATTCACCGTGGCTGCGGCGTGGCTCATGCCTTCCAAAAAGGCTTGGCGTATAGCCGGATCGTTTGAGCCGTCCATCAAAGTGCGCCTACGCGGGAATTTAGATAAGTTGCAAAGTCGTAGTTTGGTCGCTCCAGGTGGCTTAGATGCCCGGACTTGGCAAACTGCGAACACAGCCCGCGATAGACCTTTTCGGTACACCCGCGATCTTCGACGTTCACATCGTCCAGCAGGGTCTTGAGGTCCTGGAAATGCTGCTGGGCCTCCGCATCGTTCACCCAGTCTTGGCTCATCCCGCCGCCAAAAAGGATACGCACTTTCCCAACACCTTCGGGATGGAGGCTAAGGTACCAGAAATATCCCGGTGTCAGGGTGATCATCAGGCTGGGATAGATCGCCAGCAGAAATGTTGTGCGCCGCAGATCACCTTTCAGCCGGGTGTTGTCCGGGTGCGCCAGGGCGATTTTCAGCGTGTCGTCTTTCAGAATCGTGTGCCAGTTAAACGCAGGCAGACCGGGCGGGCAGACCATATCCTTCAGCTTCGACAACCCGCCGATGGTTCCGGCATGGCACACTGGCAGATGGTAACTTTCCATGAAATTCTCGGCCAATACCTTCCAGTTGGTGTCCCAGACATGGGTTTCGAAAAAGGTCTCGGTATATTCGGCCATATCATAGGCGGCGATTTTATCCTCAACGTCGGACAATTGCTGGGCGACCGGCGAGGCTTCGGGGTTGAGGGAGACAAATACCCACCCCAGCCATTCTTCGCACCCGACGGACGGCAGCTTGTACTGGTCTTTGCAAAAGTCGGCATTCAGATCCATCGCCGGGGCGCCGCGCAGCGACCCGTCCAGATTGTAGGTCCAGGCGTGGTACGGACAAACAATCGCAGTTTTGTTGCCGCGCCCTTCCAGCAGCGTGGACATGCGGTGCAAACAGACATTGGACATGGCGCGCAGCGCCTTGTCGCGACCTCTGATCACCGCGACTGGCTGCCCGGCAAGGTCGATGGTGGTGTAGTCACCCGGTTTTGCCAGCGCGCTGGCCCGGCCCACACAAAACCAGTCTTTGGAAAAGATCTGATCCAGCTCCGCTTTCAGGAATTCTTCCGACGTATACACGGAAGGCGGCATGGCGCGGGCCTGCTCAAATGGCACGGCCACATTGCTCGCGAGCGCTTTGATCGGGTCTTGGTCCAGCATGCGGGTGTCCTTGCGTTTTAGTGGCGACTGCTACCGTTGCGCAGGAACATAAGACGGCGGACGGGGAAGCGCAAAGACCTGTTGAAGGCTACGCCCAGCAGGCTGGCTGCCGCCGCGCAAAACCAAAGACCATTCCTCGCTTAATGTGCAGGACGGATGAAGGTCCCGTTTCGCAGTTCGCTGAAGGCGGTCATAAGTTCCTGTCTGGTATTCATCACGATGGGACCGTGCCAGGCCACTGGCTCCTCAATCGGTTTGCCCGAAATCAGCAAGAACCGGACCCCGTGTTCACCGGCCTGAACCGTAACACTGTCAGCCGTGTCGAACTTGATCAGCGTCCGGTTGCCCGACATGTCGCGGATGTTGACCTCTTCGCCCATTACCTCTTTTTCCAACAGGATGCCCGTGGGGGCAGAGGCATAGGCAAATGCCCCATCGCCTTCAAAGACGTAAGCGAAGGTCTTTTTGTAGGTGTCCACCGGCAGCGTCTTTTTCACGCCAGCAGGTACAAAGACATCCAGATATTGCGGGTCTGCGGCAATGCCATCAACCGGGCCATTGCGACCCCAGAAGTTGCCAACGATGACCCGAACCCTTGTGCCGTCGTCGTCGACCACTTCCGGTATCTCCGCCGCTTTTACGTCCTGATATCTTGGGTCCGTCATTTTGAGATCGCGCGGCAGGTTGGCCCACAATTGAAACCCGTGCATCTGACCGGCGGCGTTCCCACGCGGCATCTCCTGATGTAAGATGCCGGATCCGGCCGTCATCCATTGCACATCACCTGCCCCCAAGGATCCCTCGTTGCCCAGGCTGTCGGCGTGGTCCACATCACCTGCCAGCACGTAAGTGATCGTCTCAATCCCCCGGTGCGGATGCCAGGGAAACCCGTTTTCAAAGTGTTCGGGCACGTCGTTGCGAAAGTCATCGAACAGCAAAAACGGGTCCAGTTCTGACGGGTCCTGAAAGCCAAAGGCGCGATGCAGGTGAACCCCTGCGCCTTCCATGGTCGGTTGTGCGGGGCGTGTGGTGGGGCGTAAGGACATCGCCGTTCTCCAATTGCTTGCGTTACGATAGACTTAGGTTGGGATGCAGTGTTGCGCTAGGGCGCACAGGGCAAAGCACTGTTGCGCATTGGCGAACGCTTTTCCGCAGAATTTGTGATCGATATCACTGCTAAAAATCTTGATTCCCTTCAAACCTTGGGCAAAACTTATGAAAAGAGAACCGGACGAATTCAGGGAGATGATAGATGATCAAAGGTCTTTTTACAGCCGCAGTTCTGGGGGCACTCAGCACATTACCAAGCTTTGTAGCAGCCGCAGAAACGCGCACGCTGTTCAGAAAAGGCAGTTGGCAGGTAAAGGTTGTGGCCTTCGACGACGCGCAGATCAAATGTGAAGCACAGGTTGTGAACGGCAATTCCAGCTTTTCGATCTGGGCTGACGGCATAAACGCTGCACGGCTACAGTTTTACGACCGGGATTGGACACTGGGACAAGGCTCTGCGGACGTTATCGTACGCATCGACCGCCGCCCTAAGTGGGACCTGTCCAACGCGCGGCTCAACAAACAGTCGGTGCTATTTGATCTGCCCAACGACCGCGACGGCAATCGCTTTATTGGTGAAGTCCGCAATGGTCGGGTGGTCTACCTGGGATCCGCTGGTGGGCGTGAAGTAGGTCGCTGGTCATTGTCTGGATCATCAGCCGCCGTTGGGGCCCTGATCGACTGCGTCGATCTGATCCGTGACCGCGGTGACGGCAACCCCTTCAACTAATTCGTTTTTCACTCATTGAAGCGCCGGGCCGAAACGCCCGGCGCTTTGCGTTTCAGCTGAAAACGGCACACCAACGTCGCGAACCGGCGATACGCGCGAAGGCACGCTTGCCAGTTTGACGTAAACGCAAAAGGGAGAGCGGAATGAAAATCGGCTTTATCGGGCTGGGCAATGTGGGCGGAAAACTGTCAGGCAGCCTGATCCGCAACGGAATGGATGTAACGGTCCACGATCTCGACGCCGCGCATGTGGCGGGCAAAGTCGCTGCGGGCGGGCACGCGGGCGAAAGCCCGGCCCAGTTGATGCGCGATTGTGATGCAGTGATCACCTGCCTGCCGTCGCCCGCCGCTTCTGACGCTGTGATGCAAGAAATGCTCCCGGAAGTCTCAACCGGTAAAATCTGGCTTGAGATGTCCACCACCGACGAGGCGGAGGTCAAACGCCTTGGCGCAATGGTCGTGGCAAAGGGCGGGTCCGCTGTAGATTGCCCGGTGTCCGGTGGGTGCCATCGGGCTGATACCGGCAATATCTCCATCTTTGCGGGCTGCGACCGCGACACCTTCGACCGCATTCTGCCGCTTTTGACCACAATGGGGCGCCGTATCCTGCACACTGGTCCACTGGGGTCTGCCAGCGTGTTGAAAGTGCTGACCAACTATCTGGCCACCGCCAACCTGATCACCTGTGCTGAGGCACTGACGGTGGCAAAGGCTTCAGGCATGGACCTGAATACCGCCTACACGGCGATGGAGATCAGTTCAGGCACCAGCTTTGTCCATGAAACCGAAAGCCAAGTGATTTTGAACGGGTCGCGCGACATCAGTTTCACCATGGACCTCGTGCTAAAAGATATCGGTCTTTTCCAAGAGGTGGCTGACCGGGCGGGCGTGCCCTTGGAAATGAATCCGCTGATGATAGATATCTTCAAAGACGCTATCGAAAAATACGGACCCAGAGAGCTAAGCCCCAATATTATCAAGCGGTTGGAAGACAAGACCGGGCTTGATATCCGCGCGCCCGGCTTCCCGCCAGAGATGACCGATGATGAACCCGAAGAGCCGGGGTATGAGGTTGTTCCGAAAGGCAAAGCGTCATGATTGACTTCGACGCGTTGCCCATTAACCGACCAGACAGCGCGGAATACGCCGCACTAGTCACCCGGATGCGCGCAGATCTTTCCAAAGACGGTTGCGCCGTTGTCAAAGGGGTGCTCACGCCCGCCGGACTAAACGCGCTGGTGAATGAAGCGGAGGCAACAGCCCCCAACGCGCACCGGTCTTTCAACCGAACCAACGCCTATTTCACGCAAGACGATGACACCCTTCCGCCCGATCATCCAAAGCGGCGGTTCTATGATCGTTCAAACGCCTTCGTGCCCGCGGACAACTTTCCGAAAGACGGCCCGCTGCGGCAAATCCATGACCATCCCGGTTTTGACCCTTTCGTCCGCGATTGCCTGGAACAGGACCAGTTTCATCGCTACGCCGACCCATTGGCTGATGTGATCATCAATGCAGCAGACGAAGGCGCGGGCTTTCCCTGGCATTTTGACACCAACAACTTCACGGTCACGCTCGCCATTCAAAACGCCTCTGAGGGCGGTGCGTTTGAATACGCGCCCGCAATCCGAACCGGAACGGACGAGAATTTTGCGGCCGTGCAAGACGTGCTCGACGGGGTCAGCGACCGGGTTGAAGTGCTGGAACTTGAACCGGGCGATTTGCAGCTTTTCAAAGGACGCTATGCCCTGCACCGGGTTGCGCCACTCAAAGGCCCACGCCCCCGCTATGTAGCGATTTTTTCGTATGTGGAAGAGCCGGGCATGGTTGGCAGCCCCGAAAGAACCCGCCAGCTCTATGGCCGTGTTTTGCCGATTCACCTTGACCGCGCTGGGCAGCGAGCAGATGCACTGATAGACTAACCGGAGATCATCTCGGTGGTGTTTCGCGCAAGCGCCCAGGGCTTGCGATGTTTGACCTGGGCGTTAAGTTAAACGTCAGGGTATTGAAATGTCTGACATTGTTGCAAAGCTGGAACCTTCGCTCGGGCGGCGTTGGTTTGGAACCATAGCCCTTGGCTTAGCCGCGCTGGGTCTGCTTTATGTCGGACTTTTCCGCCCGCCAGAGGCAACCGGTGTGCAGATTATTCTGCTTATCGCGGCTGCGGGTTTTGCATGGCAGGCCCAATGGAACCTGCGGGTAACGCACCTGGGCCTCTATATCACTCAACAGGGTTTGTATGATACGGACGACAATCTGGTGGTCTCAATCGCCAATATTGTCGAAGTGGATCGCGGGCTCTTTGCTTTTAAACCGTCTAACGGGTTCCTTTTGCGCCTTGATGAGGCGGAGCTGCGCGCTTGGGCGCCGGGGCTGTATTGGCGCATTGGGCGGCGCTTAGGTATCGGTGGCGCCACAAATCCCGCACGTACGCGTGCGCTAGCCGAAGCGATAGAAGTTCTGATTGTTGAACGCACATTGGGGCCAGAATAAACCGCATAGAAAAGCCGCAGAGCGATCAAATTCCTGGTTGTCGGCAGCCTTTAGATCGCGCCCAGCCATTTCAGCAAAGCGTAATACACACCCGCAAAAATCATAAGGTTGATTGCCAGCACACCCCACCAGTTTAGCCGGTTGCGCGCGCGGTCGCGCGCCACATCAACCTTCGCGAACCGCTGTTCATGGGCGTTGATCATCTTTTCGACACGGGCGGTGTCGATCTGACCGCGTCGGCGCGGGTGCGCGGTCCGTTTTTTTGCAGCTTCCAGATAAGCTAGATCGGCTTCCACAGCCTTTTTGGAACCACGGGGCATATAGCTCGCAGCTTTGTTCAACTTGCGCTCAATACCGCCAGACTTTGCCTGGAATTTCTCGCTCAAAATAGAATCAAGCCGGGACTCAGCCTGGCCAATAGAATCGCGTTTCATCGTCATCCCCCCAAAGGATAACGATTTTCCTACCGACTACATTGCGATATCGCAAGCCAGCCAATAGGCGACAGACCGTTTCTGTCTGGATGTGTTGCCGCGCGATTGCCCCTCGCTAGGGACGGGCAAAACTGGTAGGCACTGCGACGTTGCAGCGAAAGGGAAGACACACATGCAAAAGTATCTTTTGTGGGGGGCTATGGGTCTGGTGTCGCTGGTCATGGTTATGGGTGGCGTCATGAAGCTCACGGGGCAAGAAATGGCGTTGGCCAGTTTTTCGACTTTGGGTCTGCCCGTTTGGTTCGGCATGTTCATCGGTGTATGTGAACTAGCTGGCGCTGCCGGTCTGTGGGTAAAGCGTACCTCTGCTTTGGCAGCACTTGGTATTGCCCTGATAATGATCGGTGCGATCTACTATCACGTAATGCACACCCCTCTGTCCGAAGGTGTCCCAGCGATCGTTGTGCTGGTTTTGTGCGGCTTCATAATCCTGCGTCGTCGCGCTGGGGCGTAAGTCGGGCCGCGATGTACCTAACCAAAGGGTGGGCGATTTAGACGTCTGTGGCTTTGCATCCTAGGCCTAAACTTAAAACATCTCGGGCGCCTCTAGTGCGCCCGATCAGCATACATATCGCGCGCGTACCGATTTTTGGTCCTTTGTCACGGTTCCCGGCACTATTGCACAACCGGTAGCGCGCTTGATCGCAGCGATCGCGCGTTCTGTCATTTGCTCCTGGCTGGTTGCCCCAATGCGGATCGCGCTGGCCTGGCCTGCCTCAGCGAAAATTGCAAATTCAGCGCTATCTGTGGTGAAAAAGCCCTGAGCTGTTGGGTGCTTTGTGGGCATTACCCCACAGCCAACCAGTGCGCCCAAACAGGGCACAAGCATTATCTGCTTCATCGATGCTCTCCTCGTATTCTTGAGCCAGAGCATCCTTTGCAAACATTGAACACAGATTACCTAAGATTGAAAAATTACATTGTTTTTTAGACAAATTTTTTAGGCTCCCGGCGAGGATGACAGTTCTCGAAATGCCAATCTTCCAACCGTGCACTCAACAGCATCCGGCACGGGTTCTGGACCCATTGGGTATCGAAGGCGGAAATTGTAGTTAGCGAGCCGAGCAATTGATCCGCGCATCCGTCCGCACGGCGCCGCCGACAACAGTTTGACGCAGGACGCGGCACCCCGTGGCCCGCGCAATTGCAACCACAGCGCGGGCTTGCAGCAATTGGACAGGCAGGCGTGTGTATCCGCTTTCCCGCGTCGCCTGGGCGTAAGACGCAGTATGCCAGACAGTAAATGGCATCCCGCTCACACGAACCGTGCTGCGTTCCGCGTCGGCCCATATGAAATCAGGTGACGGTGAAGAACAGGCGGCGAGCCATAAGAGTAGGGGTAAAACACGCATCTTCCCAGGATCCACGCCCACGGTTAACGCAGTCTTAAGATCCACCGGGCATTTGAGAGGCGCCGGGCGTAGCCAACTCGCCCTCTACATATTGTTCTCATGCGCCTTTATTGCGGCAAGGATCAAATTATCTCCAACATATGGTTGATCTGAGATTCGCAAGCGTGTACACGGCAAGCACAGGTGTATAGACGCGGCAACTGCATCGACTTGGCGCTTGAAACGGGGCTTGGGTGAGCGAGCTCCGTTTTTCTTTTTTGACCCTAAAGCCTGACGATCCTGGATGCCGAAAAGGCGACCCTTGCCTTAACCTGTTGGTAAAAGTCGCAAGTTAGTTACTTGGAAACTGCTGAAACCAATCCGGGCAAAAGCGCGTCGCAAAAATCCCAGATGTCGAGAACCAAAAAGAGGTGCTTGTGGGCACATCAAACCCGTCTCTGGTGAGATGTAATAAATCACCGAACACACAGAGATCAGATGTTCAACTAAATCAGAAATACCGGCCGGGACAGCGCCGAATGTAAACAAATTTTGCTGTTAGAATAGAGAAAGGCGCCAGGTGCTCAGACGCGGTCCTCGCATCGGGCCGAAGCCCACCCTGACGCCTTCCTGAATTGACTCGAAAGCCAATTCGATGAACTCATCCACCCGAAGGCTTCCGCGTCCACCTACGACCAGACCCGAAGGCCCTGCCGCCGCTGATCGTTCCCGAAGGCCCGTTCAGCCACCAACGCCGCCCGGAGGCTTTGCTGGTCGTCGGCACCACCCGGTGAGAGGTGTTTCCGACCACCGCGGTCCTGGCTCGCGCCCGTTCCGCGACTGCCTCCACGAGTTGCCCCGCTTTGGCTCCTCTAGCGCGTTGACCCCGCTAGAAGCTGTTGAAATTCCTCACGAAACCTCAACTGTATCTTGGACCCGAAAGACCCTGACACGCCCCCTAACCATCTGTCCCCGGCTTCCCGTTCTGGGTCGTGACCCATCCCTTTCACCCGGTTTCCCAGGGGTGCCGTTGAGGCCCTTCCGTCCGGTCTATGACCTTTCTTCCAGACCCCTAGCCCCCGGCTAGGTTGCACCGCTTGACCATCTCTGCCCTTGCGGTAGTTGTAGGTTTGCGCGACTAAGCGAGTCGTTCAAGAAAAAAATCTCATGATTTCAAAGATTTCTGTGGACTAATCTGTGGATAACCGGTTGGCGACCTGAGGACGGCACTTTTGAATTCTCTTGGGATTCAACGCTGTAAGGCACCTTTCCACAGGTTCACATTTTGCCCAAAAATTACACAGTCTTGCGTGGTGCTTTCTGCCGAGTTCCAGCAAGCACCACGCGTACACATCCAGTACACAAGGCGTACGCTGCTGAGCATCAGCCGCCTGCGAGCGCCGCCTTTACGCTTCCTGCGCCAAACCACGCTATGGTCAAAGCCATTTCCAAACCCGAATTTCCGAGCCTGACCATGCAAACTTCCAACACCCCGCGCCGCCGCGCGTCGTTTCACCGGCTGAGCCACACCGTCCATCAGATTGAGAAGGACATGTCGCCTGACGCCCTGCGGGAACAGCTGCCGGGCGACTGGCACGGCATCTGCGACCACCCGGACCCCGAAAAGCAACGCGTCACAATCCGGCTGGACCGAGACGTGGTGAAGTTCTTCCGCGCGCTTGGCCCCAAATGGCAACCAAGGCTGAACCGAGTTCTCCGCGCCTTCGTTCTCGGCCGCATGGCGGGAATTATCGCCGGACCAGAAACCAAACCGCTGGGCGACGAGGTGTGCCCGACCTGCGGAGGTGTGGGGTCAAAGCTGAACTTCGAACGGGCGCGGTCGGATGTGCTAGAGCGGTTGCGGAAGATGGAGGGCGAGGGGTGAGGCCGGATAGGCACTTGACCACAAACTTTTCGTTCTGCTTCAAAAGTCAGCTTTAAGCCCAATTTTGACTGATGCTGCAAACCGCATGAATGTCGGCTATGGGTCTGTCGCAGCCAGAAATGATAGGTGGTGCCTAAAGCCGTGAGAACTCGGACGAAAGGAAATCGAAAACGCGCCGAGTTCTAATGTTCGTCCTCAAGTTTGGGCCTGCGACCAACCAAAGGGGGATGTCAAAGGAGGCTTCTTTGGCCAATACTTGCACCAACTCTGTCTCGGCATCTTCGATGCCGACGGGCGCCAACCCAATGCCGCATCCTCTGACGAGAAAAGACCAAGCGGCCAACTTATTGTCCGTTCGAAAACGAAAGCCCTCACGCCCAATTGGGAACCCCACAGCCGCTAAACTATCATAGAATTCTGCGTTGGCATCGTCGCCAATCAATGAGTGTTTTTGCAATTCAACCAGTGTTTTCGGCTGACCGTGCCGGGCAATGTAAGACTGAGACGCATAAAGGCCGATTATGTGCTTCCCAACTCGTTTAGCGATCAGTTGAGATTGCTGGGGCTCATAGGAGCGCAGCGCAATATCAGCCTCTCCCATCAGCAGGTTTGCACTTTTCTCAGTTGCCAGAATTTCAAAAGAAAGGTCCGGTTCCTGGTCCGCTAGTCTTGCGAGTGAATGTGACAATATCTCGCCCGCTGAAGCTGTCGATGCTGCAATTCGGACAGTCCCCCGAACCGATTGATCGAGACCATCGGCAGCAAGCGCAAAACCAACCTTGGCTTCGTGCAGACGCTTGGCATGTTGGAAAAGCCGTGTGCCAGTTTCGGTTAGCGCCATCCCATCAGTGCGCCTGTCGAACAAGTTGTTGCCGATTTGCTTTTCCAGGTTTGAGATATGACGGCTCAACGTCGAAATTGAGCCACCGCCATTTTCCGACGCAGCCAACAGTGATCCCGCTTGAGCCACCGAAAAGAACGACTGGATATGAGTAGGATCGTATGAGGACATAGTTTGCAATTCTGGGACGCTCCTTTCCTCCGGCGGCAATTCATTTCCAATTATGGGAAGGGTAACCTTTCCCGAGAAAACCACAACATCCAGGGAAGCCGTATGAGTTATCAACGTGTCGTCATTACCAAGTACGGTGGTCCAGAGGTTCTCGAACTGGTTGATGAACTGACGTTGCCGGAACCCGGTCCCGGCGAAGTCCGGATCAAAGTCGAAGCAACAAGTGCCAATTTCACAGATACAATGATCCGACGTCGCATCTATCCAGCGACCCGCAGAAAACGTCCACCATTTTCGCCAGGCTACGACATCGCCGGCTCCGTGGACAAGTTGGGCGAAGGCGTATCTGAATTCAAGTTGGGCGAGGTTGTCGTCGATTTGACCGTGACAGGAGGATACTCAGAATACATCTGCCTTCCTGCAGACCGATTGACACGGGTGCCGGACGGCGTGGACCCGGTGGACGCCACAGCAATGGTTCTGAGTTACGTTACAGCGTATCAATTGATCCATCGCCTAGCCAAAGTGAAAAAGGGCGGGGTAGCGCTAGTCCATGCTGCCGGCGGTGCTGTCGGCACAGCCCTTATGGAGCTTGGCCGATTGCACGGTCTTCAGATGTTTGGAACGGCCTCTCGATCAAAGCATGATCTTGTAAAACAGCAGGGCGCAATTCCAATAGACTACACAAGGGAGGACTTCAGACAGGTAATTCGCGAGGCAGGCCATCCAGGCGTTGACGCCGTCTTTGACTGTACCACACCGAAAGACTTCAATCGGGGTTTTGGCCTTTTGAATCCTGGCGGTACATTTGCATTCTACGGCATGCAGCTAAACCACGCGACCAATTTGCAGAAGGCGCTCATGCCCGTCGATATGGCTCGCCTCTTTGCCCGGAACGTATTTTCTCCGAATAGGGCTTTGAAGTTCTACTCCATTGCGAAACTGCGTGATCAACAACCAGAGTGGTTCAAGAAAGATCTCGGTGCGCTGCTGCAGATGCTTGCCGATGGCCAATTACGCCCAGTGATCGAAGAGAAAATAGCCCTTAAAGATGCTCAGGACGCACATCGGCGGTTAGACAAGGGGGCGGTTAAAGGTAAATTGGTTTTCGCCATTGAACCGATAGATTGCTGGTAAAAGCGGACGTTGATTTAGAAGATTTTAACGGCAGCTTTGTCCGCATAGCTGCCGATTGCTCATATTGCAGCGAATTTCAGGTTTCTGGTTGAGTTGTGGTTGGCGCTCCCTTCGTGGGGTAAAGGTAACTGGCCGGAGTAATGTGCCTTGCAACCAGCGTTGGCTCGCAGACCAGACGGACCGGCGCTGCGCGGGTTGGTGGATTGGTTGAGGTGGGTCTGGCCGGGTAGCACACTGCTCCAGTGTGAGTGAGTAGGACTGGCAGGGGTCGCAACAGGAGTGGCCACCCATTTACCCTCTAAGCGTGTCGTAGGATGGGTATTTAACCCATCAATGGGAGGGGTTTGATGGGGTGGAACCCGTCCTGCGGGTTGCGTTCCGGACTTGATCCGGGGCGCTTGCGGGGTTTTCGGGGTCCCGGCTCAAGGCCGGTACGTGTGGTGTTCTGAGGCTCGGGTTATGAGTACCTCAAACCTATTGTTCGAGCATCGGCCGCGCCTTCTGCGCGGTTGCCTTGGGCATCACCCGTGAACGAAATAAACGCTCCCCCGGAGCGTTTAGCCGGAGGAGGCCCGGCACATTCGTTCACTCCATCTTCAACGCCGAGATAAAGGCCTCTTGCGGGATGTCCACCTTGCCGAACTGGCGCATCTTTTTCTTGCCCGCCTTCTGCTTGTCCAAGAGCTTGCGTTTGCGCGATACGTCGCCGCCGTAGCATTTGGCGGTCACGTCTTTGCGCAGCGCCGACAGGGTTTCGCGCGCGATGATACGGCCGCCGATAGCCGCCTGGATCGGGATTTTGAACATGTGCTGGGGGATCAGGTCCTTCAGCTTTTCGACCATGGCGCGGCCGCGGGTTTCTGCGCGGTCGTGGTGGACCATGGTGGACAGCGCGTCGACCGGCTCCTCATTCACCAGGATCTGCATTTTGACCAGGCGGTCTTCGCGGTAGCCTTCCATCTGGTAGTCGAAGGACGCGTAGCCTTTGGTCACGCTTTTGAGCCTGTCGTAGAAGTCAAATACCACCTCGTTGAGTGGCAGATCATAGACCACCATCGCCCGTGTGCCCGCGTAAGTCAGGTCCAGCTGGATGCCGCGCCGGTCCTGACAGAGTTTCAGCACGTCGCCAAGGTATTCGTCCGGCACCAGGATCGTGGCCTTGATGCGCGGTTCCTCAATATGGTCCACGTGGGTCAGGTCGGGCATGTCAGCGGGGTTGTGCAGCTCTATGACCGACCCGTCGCGCATGTGGATGTGGTAGATCACCGAGGGTGCGGTTGTGATCAGCTCGATATCATATTCGCGCTCCAGCCGGTCGCGGATGACCTCCAGGTGCAAAAGCCCCAGGAACCCGCAGCGAAAGCCGAAGCCTAATGCGGCGGAGGTTTCCATCTCTGTGCTGAAAGACGCGTCGTTGAGCGACAGTTTGGCGATGGCGTCGCGCAGGTCCTCGAACTCCGCATTGTCCACGGGGAAGAGGCCGCAGAACACCACTGGCTGGGAGGGCGCAAAGCCGGGCAGAGGCTCGGTAACGCCCTTTTTCTCGTGCGTGATGGTGTCGCCGACCTTGGTGTCAGCCACCTGCTTGATGGAGGCGGTCAGAAAGCCGATTTCGCCGGGGCCGAGCACGTCGATATTGTCCATCTGCGGGCGGAACACGCCCAGCCGATCCACGCCGTAGACCGCGTTGGTGGCCATCATGCGGATGCGGTCGCCCTTTTTGATCACGCCGTCGACCACGCGGATAAGGACGACGACGCCCAGATAGGGGTCGTACCAGCTGTCCACCAGCATGGCTTTCAGGGGTGCGTCGCGGTCGCCTATGGGGGCGGGCAGGCGGGTGACGATGGCCTCCAGCACGTCGGGGATGCCGATGCCGGTTTTGGCGGACACCTCGATGGCGTCGGTGGCGTCGATGCCGATCACGTCTTCGATCTGTTCGCAGACGCGGTCTGGCTCTGAAGCGGGCAGGTCGATTTTGTTCAGGACCGGCACAATTTCATGGTCCGCGTCGATGGCCTGATAGACGTTGGCGAGCGTCTGCGCTTCCACCCCCTGGGTGCTGTCGACGACCAGCAGAGAGCCTTCCACCGCGCGCATGGAGCGGGACACCTCATAGGCGAAGTCCACGTGGCCCGGCGTGTCGATCAGGTTGAGCACATACGGGTGGCCGTCCTGCGCGGTGTATTCGATGCGCACGGAGTTGGCCTTGATGGTAATGCCCCGCTCGCGTTCGATATCCATGCTGTCGAGCAATTGCTCCTGCATGTCCCGGTCGGCCACGGTGCCGGTGGACTGGATCAGCCGATCCGCGAGGGTCGACTTGCCGTGGTCAATATGCGCCACGATGGAGAAGTTGCGGATGCGGGTTAGGTCGGTCATGGTTGGGGATATGATGGGGTTTGAGAGGGTTGGCAAGTGGGTGACGATGGGGAACTTAGTGCGAGCGCCGAAGCAACAAGGAAGGCTCTAGACCGGCTCGGTTGGCTTTCTACGTACACCCGTCAATTTGTCATTTCCCGTCATATGCTTAGGTGCATTGATGTACTGGACGAAGTTTCCGATCTACAACGCGAAGAACTTCTGCTGACTTACTTGCGGGCTGCAATCTTTGGCATATCTGGTGCGTCGCGCGATGTGAAAGGTGTTTTTTCTGCTCCCTATGAACCCCATGATCATCCGGAAAGACATTTTATTTCTTTCTATCGCGGAAGCCGGATTTTCTCGCTTGGCAAAGGCACATTAACTAACCCTTCTGGCCCGGATTTACACTACGATCACAGCGTCCAACACTTCGAAGATGAAGGGCTGCGGTCGCATTTTTTCTACGATGAAAGTGTAGAAAAAACACATCAAGCTGTTTTCCTAGAAGAGTTTGAAGAGATACGTCGAGGAGTTCGACTCAGTGCCAAGGAAATCGGAGATCAAAACTGTGACGAGATTTTCTACAGCCCACTATGGCGGGGTCGATCAAGTCCGAACGCGGAGCACGAGAACCTCATAGAAGTTTTTAATAAGGAAGACGCCTCTACTTGGTCTTTTTGGAAGGCGTGGTTTGACGGGTTCATTAGTGGTGAGCCGATAGAGCGAAATCTACAAAGAAAAGTTGCCAGTATAAAAGCCAAAATTTGGGAGGAAGGAGCTGAAGCGGTCGCCGAAGAGATTGAGCGGATCAAAGCGGAGTTTTTGGCGGAAAAGGCTCCGCTCGCCGAAGACATCGTATTCAATGAAGAGTCTTCTAAGTTTCTAGCCGTTCCCAGAGAAATCGCAAAGCCGGATTTGCTTGGGGCCACGCTGAGCCAGGTGGAAGATGCGCTAGAGGATTGCCTTGCAGACGCTGGCAATGGGCTGACAGAGCGGTCTCGCGAAACGCGGGTGCTGAACCGCACCTTAACGCGCTACGCCAATGATCCGCAGCGGGTTGAGATGGACCTTACCTCTGTCGCGATTGGCCTGCGGCGGCAGTTTGAAGAGACGGAGGAGCTTCCAAAGACTGAGGAAAATCTGGCTCTGCAAAAGGCGGTCGAAGAGGGTGCAATAGCGATCAGGGCGACGCATCCCGAGGTTGCTGAAAATCGCGAGATCATTGCCAATCAAGCTCTGCAAGAGTTGCCGGAAGCTGATCGGGAAGCGCTGGATCAGGCGCAGGAGGTTTTTCAAGTTATCACCGAAGGAGCGATGGCTGAGGACTTTGCGGAAGACATACCGGCACTTATCAACGATACTTTGCTGCCGCTGCCGGATGGAGCACCAAAATTGCCGGGTGCCGATCCTGCAACGAGAGTTTTCAGCCGCACTTCTAAGATCGCCCAACTCCTACAGAAGTATCCGGAATTTGTTGAAAAGATCGAAAAGAACCCGGTTTACAAAACGCTCGGGATTGTTGGGCGCGGTTTGAAGGTGATCGGCTGGATTTCGATAGTTGTGGGTATTGGATTGAGCGTTTTTGGCGTGCTTTAGAATGGTGGGTTGAAAACCCACCCTACGGAACCAAGCTAAAACCGCTGAGGGCAGCGACCGACCCGAGGGTGGGTGCGGAGCGCCCGCCCTGGGGGGGCGGGTCGGGCGCTGCCCGGCGTGCCGCCGGGTAGGGCAGTCCTTTTGGGAACTTCCGTTTTTTTGCTTTGCGCGGCGAGGCCCGGGGTCAGGTCCAGGGGAACTGTTTGAACCGCCTAAGGCATATCGCTAAGCCGCGCTTCGATTCATAGCTGGCGCGCCTCTGGCGCGACGCGGCGGCCCGGCGATGGCGTGGTGGCCTACGGCCTTGGTTCCGCGCCTGTAGGGGTGTCTCAGGCCGTACCCTTCCAATTTGGGGGGCGGTACTGGTAAAAGGGCGATGTCTTGATGTGAGAGCGAACTCCTCTGCTTTGGACTTGTCCAGCGGGGATTGCGGCAGCTTTTGGGCGGATTTGCGGCAACTCTGGAAAGCGGAACGGTGAAATGGGCCGCAAAAGGGCCGGGTCGTTGCGGCGGGGACTCACATATCGGCTTGGCGAAAGCGTGATCTTGCTTTGCTTGCGTGGTCCACTACCTGCATGGCAGAACTAAGCGCGCGGATGAGACGGAGGACGTGGGATGCGTATTGGCGGACTTTTAGCGGTGTCATTGCTGCTGGCAGCCCCGGCGGATGCGGGGCGGATTGAACGGGCGTGTAATGCCTCTGATCGGTCGGCTGTGACGCGGGCGCTGTGTTCGTGCATCCAGAATGTGGCGGATTCCAAGCTCAGCGGGTCGGACCAGCGGCTGGCGGCGAAGTTTTTTGCCGACCCGCAACTGGCCCAGGACACGCGGCAGTCTGACGACGACCGCAAAGAGAGCTTTTGGAAGCGTTACAAAGCCTTTGGCCGTCAGGCCGCCAAGATTTGCGGCTAACGCGAGGTTTCATCTGCGTGCGCTAGGGTTTCGCAGGCTGCCCTGATCATCTCAAACACACTGTCGTAGCCGCCTACTTCATAGGGGTCCGGGACCTCTGCCCCTGATGGCAGGAGGAGCGACACCGTGGCTTGCGCCGAGGGTGGAGCAAGTTCGTTGAGCGCAGACAGGTTTCGCAGATCCATGGCGATGATGCGGTCGAAAGCCTCAAAGTCAGATGTCTGGACCGGGCGGGACCGTATGTGGGTGATGTCGAGCCCATGGCCGCTTGTCACCGCAATGGCGCGGGGGTCGGGCGGGCTGCCGGGTTGACGCAGCCCGGTGCCTGCGCTGTCGATCCGCCAGTCTGGTCTGAGCGCGCGCAGGATGCCTTCGGCCATGGGGGACCGGCAGGTGTTGCCGAGGCAGACAAAGAGGATACTGTGGGCCATAATGATTGGCCGCCTAACATGGAACGGGTGCGGGCGGCAAAGGGGGTGCGGTTGAATATCGTGATACTCACCGGGGCAGGGGTTTCGGCGGAAAGCGGGCTGGGCACGTTTCGCGATGCGGGCGGGTTGTGGGAGCAATATCCGCTGGAGGATGTGGCCACGCCAGAGGGGTTTGCGCGCGATCCTGCGCTGGTTCACCGCTTTTACAACGCACGGCGGGCGAATTGCCTCGGCGCAGAGCCCAATGCCGCACATCACGCGCTGGCACGTCTGGAGGCGGCGTTTGACGGCGATCTGATGTTGGTCACGCAAAACGTCGACGACCTGCATGAACGCGGCGGATCGCACAAGGTAACCCACATGCATGGCGCGCTGTTGCGAGCCAAATGCACGGTCTGTCCGCATGAATGGCAGGCGCCGGTGGAGATGGACCCAATCGATGCCTGCCCGTCTTGCGGCCGGGCGACAACACGGCCCGACATCGTTTGGTTCGGTGAAATGCCCTATCACATGGACGCAATTTTTGACGCGCTGGGCCGGGCGGACCTTTTTGTGTCCATCGGGACGTCGGGCAACGTTTATCCGGCTGCAGGGTTTGTGCAAGAAGCGCTCGCCGCAGGGGCTGACACGCTGGAGCTAAATCTGGAGCCATCAGCGGGTGCGAGCTTGTTTGCAGAAGTGCGCCAGGGCCCGGCTACAGAACTGGTGCCAGCATGGGTCGATGAGGTTTTGGGCAAGTGACAAAGAGCCTTTATGCGCGCGTTTTGGGCGATCGGTTCGATGCCCTGCCGGATGCGGTTCGCGATCTGCATGATGTGACGGTGCCGCGAGAGTGGCGCGGGCGAGCGGACGTGCGGCGCGCCGGTGGGGTGTTAGCGCGGCTGGTTGGCTGGTCTTTGGGCCTGCCGCTTGCGGCAAACGACGTGCCGGTGCATCTGACGTTCACTCCGTTTGAGGGCGGTGAGCGGTGGGAGCGCCATTTCGGGGATCATGTGATCCAGTCGGTGCAGCGGGACGGGCGCGGGCCCTATTCCGGTTTGATTGATGAGGTCTACGGGCCGGTGCGCCTGGGGCTCGCGCTTGTTTTGGAGGATGATCTGATGCGGATCGTGCCCCGACATTGGGCCTGTCTGGGGGTGCCGATGCCAAGCTTCTTACTGCCGGGCGGCGATACCTATGAGCGCAGCGAGGGCGCGCGGTTCTTTTTTCATGTGGAGTTTGTGGCACCGGTGGTGGGCTGGATCGCCACCTATGAGGGGTGGTTGGAAGCAGAAAATCAGTAGGTCAATTCTGCTTTAACTGTGGCAGTTTTTGCCGCCCTATTGCCCCCCGACACATGGGCGGAAGGCAAAGATTTTTCGCGACCCTACGCCTCGGCGCTGAAACTCGCAGCTTCGATGCCTGCCACCGCGCAAGCGGCGTCGTTGTCGGAGGTATCACCGGTCACACCAAGTGCGCCCATGATGACGCCCTTTTTGTCTTTCACCAAAACGCCGCCGGGCACCGGTATGAACTTGCCGTCGTAAGCACTGCCCAAAGCCGTTACGAAATAGGCCTGCGCCTCTGCCCGTTCCATCATTTTGGAACTTGGCACGCCCATCATTACGGCTGCGTTTGCCTTGCCATATGCAATGTCGAACCGGCCGGGTGCTGCGCCGTCCTGACGTTCAAAGCCGATCAAATGGCCGCCTGGATCAACGACCGCAACTGACAAGGGTTGCAGCCCGAGCTCTTTACCTTTGGCAAAGGCCGCACGTATCATTTTGCGGCATTTGGCTTGGTTAATCCCTGCCATCAGTTTTGCCTCCCTTTCAATTCCAGCCTGCGTGCGTGCAGGATCGGTTCGGTATACCCGGCGGGCTGTTCCGCGCCGCGAAAGACCAGATCACAGGCCGCTTGAAATGCCAACCCGTCGAAACCCGGTGCCATGGCCACATATGCCGGGTCAGATGCATTTTGCCTGTCCACCACCTCTGCCATACGTTTCATGATGGTCATCACCTGGTCTTTGGTCACCACACCGTGTTGCAGCCAGTTGGCGATGTGTTGGCTGGAAATCCGGCATGTGGCGCGGTCTTCCATAAGGCCTACGTCATTGATGTCGGGCACTTTGGAACAACCGACCCCCTGATCAATCCAGCGCACCACATACCCCATGATGCCCTGGGCGTTGTTTTCGGTCTCGCGTTCAATATCAGCCTGTTCCCACGCGCGGAACCGGGCCAGCGGGATTTCCAGCAAGGTTTCCACGTGCGCGCGCGGTCCGCCGGACAAAAGAGCCTCCTGTCGGGCGATCACGTCCACCTGATGGTAGTGCATGGCATGCAACGTAGCGGCTGTAGGCGAAGGAACCCATGCGCAGTTGGCGCCTGCCTTGGGGTGGCCGATCTTTTCTTCCAGCATCTGCGCCATGCGATCAGGGGCGGCCCACATGCCTTTGCCGATCTGCGCCTTGCCCATCATCCCGCAGGCAAGGCCCACGTCCACATTGCGGTCCTCATAAGCGATGATCCAGCTTTTGCGTTTGATGAAGTCTTTACGCGAAAATGGACCGGCGGCCATGGAGGTATGGATTTCGTCCCCGGTGCGATCCAGAAAGCCCGTGTTGATAAACGCGCAGCGGTTTTTTGCGGCGCGGATACATTCCGTCAGGTTGACCGAGGTGCGGCGTTCTTCGTCCATGATGCCGATTTTCACGGTGTACTGGGGCAGGCCGAGTGCATCTTCGACGTGGTTGAAGATCTCGTTAGTGAAGGCAACCTCGTCGGGGCCGTGCATCTTTGGTTTCACCACATAGACCGACCCGTGCACCGAATTGCCACTGTCGCGCTGCAGATCATGCATCGCAACCAGTGTGGTGCACATGGCATCCATCAAACCCTCTGGCGCCTCATTCCCGTCGCGGTCAAGGATTGCCGGGTTGGTCATCAAGTGACCCACATTGCGGACCCAAAGCAGCGCGCGCCCTTTTAGCGAGAACGCCGAACCGTCCGGCGCTGTCCAGTCCCGGTCAGCGGCCAGCCGACGGGTGTGAGTTTTGCCGCCTTTGGTGACGTCTTCTTCCAGGTCGCCTTTCATCAGGCCAAGCCAGTTGGAATAACAAAGGGTCTTGTCTTCGGCGTCCACTGCCGCGACGGAATCCTCGCAATCCATAATGGCCGTCACAGCCGCCTCTAGGACCACGTCGGACATATGGGCCTGGTCGTGTTTGCCGATGGGATGGCTTGCATCAAAGTGCAGTTCCGCATGCAGACCGTTTTTGCGCAAAAGCACGGCGTCAGGCGATGATGCATCGCCGCGATAGCCCACAAACTGGTCCGGGTTCTTTAGAGGTTTGCCGTTAACCGCAAGCGCGCCGCTGACAACGGTATAGGTCTTTGCGTCCGCGTGGCTGGCACCTGCCACCGGGAAGGCGGTGTCCAGATGAACGCGGGCGCGGGCAATGACCCGCGCGCCCCTGCCTTTGTCATAAGGCCCCGGTTCCGGCAGATCCCCCAGCGCGTCCGTGCCGTAGAGCGCATCATAAAGCGATCCCCAGCGTGCATTTGCCGCGTTCAGGGCATACCGTGCGTTCATGATTGGCACCACAAGCTGCGGGCCGGGAACCTGGGCGATCTCCGGGTCCACATTTGCGGTTTCAATGGCAAACGGCGCGCCGCGCGGGATCAGATAGCCGATTTCTTCCAGAAAGGCCTTGTAGCCGTCGGGGTCGTGGGGCTGTCCGGTGCGATCTGCGTGCCAGGCGTCGATCTTGGCCTGGATGTCCTCGCGGATTTGCAAAAGCTCCCGGTTGCGGGGGGCCTTTTGGTGGATCAGGTCGGAAAAACCTTGCCAGAACGTGTCGGGGTCCACGCCAGTGCCGGGCAGGGCCTGAGTGTCGAGAAAGTCGGCGAGTGTTTGGTCAACCTGTAGGCCAGCTTTGTCGATCCGTTGCATAGGTCCCTCCGATGAAATGCGCTGGTCCATGTAGGAAGGCTGTAGGGTGGTGTCAAATGTTCGCCCGGCGTGGTGCCGGATCTGGCGTGTGGCACGGCGCTGTCGCTTCGGGGGTTGAGGTTGTCCGGCCTTGGCGCGAAAGTCGGGGCGACCAATAACAGGACCGACCCGGATGAAGACCAGCACGCCGCCCACCATCAAACTATCCGACTATCAGCCGCCCGCATACACGGTGGAGACGGTGTTGCTGACCTTCCAATTGCACCCGACAGCCACGCGGGTGCGCTCAACCATCCGGTTTGTGCCGCAAACGGGGGGTGCCCTGCGGCTCGACGGGCAAAAGCTGAAGCTTATTTCCGCGGCGATTGACGGGCAGGAATTGAGCCTGGATCAGATCTTGGTTGATGCCGAGGGCCTGAGCGTGCCCGAAGATCTGGTGCCTGACGCCCCTTTCACATGGACCGCAGAGGTGGAGATCAACCCGTCTGAAAACACCGCTTTGGAAGGACTCTACATGTCCAACGGCATGTATTGCACCCAGTGTGAGGCGCAGGGGTTTCGCAAGATCACCTATTATCCTGACCGGCCCGATGTGATGGCCGTCTTCACGGTGCGGATCGAAGGGGATTTGCCGGTCCGGCTGTCAAACGGCGATTTCCAGGGCGAGCACATGCGGGAACTGACCGCTGGCGGTGAAGTGGATTATTCCGAATGGCACGACCCCTGGCCGAAACCCGCATATCTGTTCGCTTTGGTCGCGGGGGATCTGGTTGCCCATCAAGATCGGTTTGTGCGCGGCGACGATGGGCTGGAGGTCGCGCTGAACATCTGGGTGCGACCGGGTGATGAGCACAAGTGTGACTACGCCATGGACGCGTTGAAACGATCCATGCGTTGGGACGAAGAGGTTTATGGCCGGTATTATGACCTGTCAGAGTTCAACATCGTTGCCGTGGATGATTTCAACATGGGCGCGATGGAGAACAAGGGGCTGAACATCTTTAACTCCAAATACGTGCTGGCCTCGCCCGAGACGGCGACGGACCGTGACTATGAGTTGATTGAGGGCATTATCGCGCATGAGTATTTCCACAACTGGACCGGCAACCGGATCACCTGCCGCGACTGGTTCCAGCTGTGCCTGAAAGAGGGCCTGACGGTATTCCGCGACCAGCAGTTTTCAGGCGATGAGCGGTCCCACGCGGTCAAACGGATTGACGATGTGATGATGCTGCGCGCGCGCCAGTTCCGCGAAGATGCTGGGCCGCTCGCGCACCCGGTGCGGCCGGAAGAATACATAGAGATCAACAACTTCTACACCGCCACTGTCTATGAAAAAGGCGCCGAGGTTATCGGTATGCTGCACACGCTGGTCGGTGCGCAGAAGTATCGCGCGGCGCTAGATCTCTATTTTGACCGCCATGACGGGCAAGCCTGCACAATCGAAGACTGGATCAAGGTTTTTGAAGATGCCTGCCAGATTGACCTGACACAGTTTGCGCTTTGGTACCAGCAAGCGGGGACACCGCGAGTGCAGATCGAGGCTGAACACGAAGGCGACAATCTGCGGCTGCATGTGACCCAGACGTTGCCGGATACACCCGGTCAGACCGGCAAAACGCCCCAGGTCATCCCGCTGCGCGTGGGCTTTCTGGCGGACGACGGGTCAGAGGCTGCGCCCGAAGAGCTGTTGGTATTAAGCGAGGCGCGCCAGACCTTTGTGGTGGAGCCGGTGGATGAGATGCCGGTGCTGTCGGTGAACCGGGGGTTTTCTGCGCCTGTGGTTGTGACCCATGAGCAGTCCAACAAAGACCGCGCGTTCCTTTTGGCCCATGACACCGACCCATTTAACAAGTGGGAGGCCGGGCGTGCCTACGCGCTCGACCTTTTGCAGGGCATGGTTTTGTCGGGCGCTGAGCCGGACGAGACCTTTTTGGATGCGATGCGGGTTGTGGCGCTGGACACCTCGCTTGAACCGGCTTTCCGTGCGCTGGCCTTGGCGCTGCCCAGCGAAGAGACAATTGCGCAGGCGGTGTTTGAGGGTGGCGAGCCCCCCGACCCCGGTGCGATCCATGTGGCGCGGCGGAGTCTGCACCGGGCGTTGGCGGACCGGATGCAGGATGACCTGCACGGCTTATATGACGCGATGGCGGTATCGGGGCCTTACGCGCCGGATGCAGATGCCGCTGGCAAGCGGGCGCTGCGCGGCATGGCGCTGGGCTTGCTGACCCGGTTGGAAACAGGCGCAAAGACGGCCAAGTCGCAGTTTGTCGGGTCGGACAATATGACCGAACAGATGGGCGCGCTGACGGTTCTTTTGGCAAATGGCGCAGGCGCGGAGGCGGTCAGCGCGTTTTATGATCAGTGGCGGTCGGACCGGTTGGTGATCGATAAATGGTTTGCGGTGCAGGCGTCCACCACGCCAGGCGACCGCGCGGTGGATGCAGTGGACGACCTTACGCGGCACGCCGATTTCGATTGGAAAAATCCCAACAGGTTCCGGTCGTTGATCGCCGGATTTGCGATGATGAACCCGGCCGGCTTTCACCGGGCCGACGGGGCAGGCTATGCATTTTTTGCCGATTGGCTGCTGAAGCTTGACCCGGTCAATCCGCAGACCACAGCGCGCATGGCGGGCGCGTTTGAGACCTGGCGGCGTTACGACGAAGATCGCCAGCAACTGATCCGGGCGCAATTGGAACGCATTGCTGGCACCGATGGGCTGAGCAAGGACACCGGCGAGATTGTGGGCAAGATGTTGGGTGGGTAAGGGGCGCTGCCCCTCGCCGCTTGCGCGGCTCACCCCGGGATATTTTTGGCCCAAAGAAGAGAGGACCGATTTTGAAACGGACTATGCTGATTACGGGGGCAAGTGCTGGGATTGGCGCGGCAACGGCCAGGCTGGCCGCACGCAGTGGCTGGGATGTGGGGGTTGGGTATCGGTCGGATGCCCAGGGTGCAGCAGAGGTTGTCGGTTCCGTGGAACGCGCGGGACGGCGGGCTGTGGCGATCCAGGCGGATGTGGCAGACCCCGATCAGGTGGCCCGGATGTTTGCCACGTTCGAGGCAGAGCTTGGTCGCATGAGCGCGTTTGTAAACAACGCAGGTGTTGTGATGCCACAATCGCGGTTCGAAGATATCAGCGCGGATCGCCTGAGAAATCTGTTTTCGATCAACCAGTTGGGCGCGTTTGTGGGGGCGCAGCATGCGGTTCGGGCGATGGCAAAGCGGCACGGAGGGCGCGGTGGGGCCATTGTGAATGTGTCGTCGGTGGCCTCGCTGAAGGGCGGGCCCGGGGAATATGTGGACTATGCCGCCAGTAAAGGGGCGATGGACACGATGACTGTGGGTCTGTCGCGCGAAATGCTGCGGGAAGGCGTGCGTGTGAACGCCGTGCGCCCGGGTGTGATTGATACTGATATCCACGGCAAAGGCGGGCAGTTCGACCGGGTGGAACGGCTTGGGCCGGAGTTGCCGATGGGGCGAGTCGGGACGGCCGAAGAGGTGGCGGATGCAATCCTGTGGCTCGCGTCTGACGCGTCAAGCTATCTGACGGGGTCGTTCATCGATGTGGCTGGCGGGCGGCAGATCTAGCGCGCGGAAACCATTGTCACTCAACTGTGCAATGACAGGGTGGCGGTAGCGAACTACGTGCAGATCATGCGGATCATTTCTCTTTTTTCGTTCATGCTTCTGGCCCTGCCTGCGATGGCGCAGGACCGTGAAGGCAATAACACGCCGGGCGAATGGCGGGTTGATCATTTTGAGAGCTTTGGCCTGTGGGACAGCGCTTGCGACTGGCGCGACACTGACGGGGTGCGCGAAGAGCGCTGTTATGTGCGGTATGTGGAGGTTTATTCCCCGCGTCCGCAGTTCGGGGCGCTGTTCGCTTTCATCGTACCGGATGCAGCAGGGTATCGACTGAGCCTCGGGGTCGAAGACGGCACACAGTTTGATGAAGGCGGCTTTCGCATTGAGCATGGGGGCGCGGTGGTTTGGACTTTTTCCGGTGATCTCTGCCTGTTTGGGGGAGAGTGCGTCTGGACCGGCGGCAGGGATGCGGAGGTCTTTCAGGCGTTGGTGCCGCAAGAGGGCACAAAGGCTGCGTTGGTGTTGGCGTTTGCGGACAGCTACGACCAGCGCTTTGAGTTACGCTGGGACCTATCGCAGATGGGCGAAGCCTTCGAGGACATGGACCGGGAAGCGGAGAAGCGCGGATTGCGGTAGGATGGAGTTTCACCCCATCTGAAGTTACGCCGATGATGGGGTGAAACCCCATCCTACGGGTTCCTCGTTCGGTCAGATATTTTCCCGTTCCACCCGGCGAAGAAACAGCCTAAAACGCCTGCGTTGCACCTTTTGCGGTAGGCCTGTCCCATGCTCGATCTGACATTTGAATCCCCGAAACCGAAAGTGATCCACGGCGCCAAGGGCGATTGGGAGCTGGTGATCGGGATGGAGGTGCACGCGCAGGTGGCCTCTAACGCCAAACTGTTTTCCGGCGCGTCGACTACGTTTGGGGCGGAGCCAAACTCTAACGTTTCCTTTGTTGATGCGGCCATGCCCGGCATGTTGCCCGTACTCAACGAGTTTTGCGTGGAACAGGCAGTGCGAACCGGGTTGGGATTGAACGCAGATATCAACCTGTATTCGGCGTTTGACCGGAAGAACTATTTTTACCCGGATCTGCCCCAGGGCTATCAGATTTCGCAGCTTTACCACCCGATTGTGGGTGAAGGTGAATTGCTGGTGGATATGGAACCGGGCGTGGCCCGCGTTGTGCGGATTGAGCGTATCCACCTGGAGCAGGATGCAGGCAAATCGGTGCATGACATGGACCCGAACATGAGCTTCGTGGACCTGAACCGCACTGGCGTTGCGTTGATGGAGATTGTGAGCCGCCCTGACATTCGCGGGCCGGAAGAGGCTGCCGCTTATGTGGTGAAGTTGCGCCAGATCATGCGCTATCTGGGCACCTGTGACGGCAATATGCAAAACGGCAATCTGCGGGCCGATGTGAACGTGTCCGTGTGCAAGCCCGGTGACTACGAGAAGTTCCGAGAGACCGGCGATTTTGGCGTGCTGGGGACGCGCTGCGAGATCAAGAACATGAACTCCATGCGGTTTATCCAGGCCGCGATTGACTATGAAGCTAAACGCCAGATCGCGATCCTGGAAGATGGCGGGTCGATTGATCAGGAGACCCGGCTCTACGACGTGGACAAAGGTGAAACCCGGTCCATGCGGTCGAAAGAAGAGGCCCATGATTACCGCTATTTCCCGTGCCCGGACCTGATGCCGCTGGAAATCGAGCAAGGTTGGGTTGATGATATTGCAAAGACCCTGCCGGAGCTTCCGGACGCCAAAAAGGCGCGGTTTGTGCACGACTACGGGATGTCAGAATACGACGCGGGCGTGCTGACAGCGGATGTGGAAAGCGCGGGTTTCTTTGAGGCCGTGGCCGAGGGCCGCGATGGCAAGCAGGCAGCAAACTGGGTGATCAATGAACTGTTTGGGCGGCTCAACAAAGAGGGTTTGTCCATCGCTGAGAGCCCAATGGCGCCGGGTCAGATCGGCGGGATCATCGACCTGATCGGCAAGGACGAGATTTCCGGCAAGATCGGCAAGCAGCTGTTTGAGATCATGTGGGATGAGGGCGGAGACCCGGCGGAGATTGTAGAAGCGCGCGGCATGCGCCAGGTCACCGATACCGGTGCGATTGAGGCCGCCGTTGTGCAAGTGATCGCAGATAATCCGGGCCAGGTGGAAAAAGCCAAGGTGAACCCAAAGCTCGCCGGTTGGTTTGTGGGTCAGGTGATGAAAGCCACGGGTGGCAAGGCGAACCCAAAGGCCGTGAACGAGTTGGTTCAGCAAAAATTGGGGCTGTGACAATCAGCTGGCTGTTGATTGCCTGCAAGCTGTTTTGAGTTAGGGGCGCTGCCCCTCGGCGCAAATGCGCCTCATCCCGGGATATTTGAAGCCCGAAGAAGACAGGGGGCCCATGCTTCTTTGGGCGATAAATATCCCCGCCGGAGGCATCTATGGCTATCGCAAAAGGTGTCGCCTAAGTGAAAGCGGGCAGGCTGAACAAACAGCCTGCCCAATCTGGTTAGCCGTTCCAGCCGCCGACGGATTTAACTTCCAGGAAGTCTTCCAGACCCCAGGTGCCGCCCTCACGCCCGTTGCCGGACTGGCGGTAGCCGCCGAACGGGGCGCCGGGGCCGCGGGCATTGCCGTTGATCTCTACCATACCGGACCGTAGGGCACGGGCGGTGCGCTGGGCCTTTTCCACGTCTTGGGTCTGGACATAGTTGGTCAAACCATAAGCCGTGTCGTTGGCCATCTCGATGGCTTGCGCTTCATCATCAAACGGGGTGATGGCCAGAACCGGGCCGAATATCTCTTCGGACCAGATGGTCATGTCATCGCTGACGTCGGCAAAGATGGTCGGACGCGTGTAATAGCCACGGTTCAGCCCTTCGGGCCGCCCGGTGCCGCCGGCAATCACGCGGGCGCCGTCGTCGATGCCTTTCTGGATCAGGCCCTGGATCTTTTCCCACTGCACTTCGGACACAACCGGGCCAATGTGATTGCCGTCGCTGTCTGCGGATGCCACGTGGGTTTTTTCAGCTTCCGCCTGGGCTTGTTCCACGGCCTGGTCGTAGCGGGACCGTTGAACCAGCATCCGTGTCGGTGCGTTGCACGACTGGCCGGAGTTGTTCATGCAGCGGCGCACGCCGCGTGCAACGGCGTCTTCATCGGCGTCGTCATAAATGATGTTGGCACCTTTGCCACCCAGTTCCAGCGTTACGCGTTTGATCGTGTCGGCGGCCGCCTTGGTGATCAATTTGCCAGCCCGTGTGGAGCCGGTGAACGACACCATGTCTACGTCCGGGTGCACCGACAACTGCGAACCTACGCCCACGCCGTCGCCGTTAACCATGTTGAAGACACCCGGCGGCAGATCGGCGGCGTCCATCATCTCTGCAAAGAGGTATGACGACAGCGGTGCCACTTCTGACGGTTTCAGCACCACGGAACAGCCAGCCGCGATGGCTGGTGCGACCTTCAGGACCACCTGGTTCATCGGCCAGTTCCAAGGGGTGATCAGCGCGCAAACGCCGATTGCTTCCATCAGAATACGGTCGTTTGGTGCACCTTCGAGCGGCTGATCAAACTCAAACGCTTTCAACGCGTTGATCGCATTTTTGAAGTGGCCAAGGCCTGCGCCCACTTGCTGTACGCGTGCCATTTCAATCGGTGCGCCCATTTCCTGGGAAATGGCCTGGGCCATATCTTCGGCGCGCGCTTTGTAAGACGCATACATGCGTTCCAGGGCCGCGACGCGGTCTGCCTTGGGTGTGTTGAACCAGGGCGTAAAAGCCGCTTTGGCGGCGGCCACGGCGGCGTCGGTGTCCGCCTGACCACCGAGTGAGATCGTAGCGATGGGTTCTTCGTTGGAAGGGTTCATCACTTCCAGCTCTTGACCGTCGATGGGGTCGACCCAGGCGCCGTTGATGTAGAATTTGCGTGCGTCTTGCATGGCTTTCTCCCTTGCGAAACTTGTGTATGGGGTCTGCGGCGATCCGGTCAGGCGGACGCCTTTGGCCGGAAGCTAACATTTTTGGGATCAGTGTCCAGCCGCCGATCACGCACCTGAAACAGAGCGGGTTTTGCGGCCCGTTTGAGTGCCGAAATGACCACCGGACATCATTGCCTGATCCCTGCATAGCGGAGGAGCGCAGTGTTCGTCAAACCGTGCAACCGGCCCGAAACCGCTTCTGATTAGACCCCGCTGAAAATGTGTTCTACACAGCTGCCATGACCCATCCGTCCCCCCATAAATCCAGCCTTATGCCGGTCGAGCCGCAGTGGATCGACTACAACGGTCATCTCAACATGGCATACTACAACGTTTTGATGGATCGCGGCGCCGATCAGCTTTTTGCGACCTTTGGCTTCGGCCCGGACTATCGCGAGACCACAAACCACACGACGTTTTCAGCGGAATCGCACGTTTGTTATTTGCGCGAGGTGCATGAAGGCGACCTGGTTTACGTCACCTCTCAATTGTTGGATTTCGATGAAAAGCGATTCCACTTTTACCAGGAGCTTTACCACGAAGACGGCTGGTTGAGCGCAACGGCGGAGGGGCTGGGCCTGCACATCGACATGAGCGGCCCTCGCGTCGCCCCGATGGCGGAAGCTACAATGAACGCACTGCGGGACGTGCAAGCCGCGCACCAGGCACTACCCTGGCCAGAACGCGCCGGACGCAAGATTGGTATCCGTAAACGTTAGTGTGGCGGGCAGGCTCGAATTGGGGTCCGTTTTGAATTGATAGGCTTGGTTAAAGGCTCCTGAGTGGCGCGCAATTTGGCAACGTCAACTATGAGCCCTTGTTGGCCGTTCTCTGCGCTGCAGCCAATGTCTTCTTTGTGGCGCGTGGCAAGGTGCGCGCTACTTTGAAGCGCGACTCCTATTAGAAAACAATAGGTTATCTAATAGGAGAATATCGCATGGGAGCCGTTTACACGCAACTATCACTGTCTGAGCGCCGTAGAATCGAGACTTGGTGGCACGCCAAGGTGC